>NZ_JBFXGV010000093.1:0-2725 GCF_050177655.1 Paenirhodobacter sp. | reverse complement strand
TCTCGTGGTGCAGCGCATGGCGCTCGGCATCGGGCCGGGGCTGTCGGGCTCGGGCACGATGCAATTCGTCGATTCGGTCACCGGCCTGCCGCAGATCACCGGCCGGTTCCGCGGCCAGAGCCAGGGGCGGCGCGAGGAGGTGGGGGCGCTCTATCTGACCCGCGATCCGCGCGGCGCCTCGCTCGAGGAGGCGGATCCGGACCTTTTCGCCCAGCTGTGCGATTTCGGCGCCCGCTGCCGGGTGAGGCTGCGCGAGGAGATGCAGATCGAATTCACCATCGAGAGCGGTCAGCTTGCGGTGATCGACGCGGTGAAGGTGCAGCGCTCGGCGCGCGCCGCGGTGCGCATCGCCGTGGCGCTGGCCGAGGACGGGATCATCGGCCGCGAGGACGCGCTGTTGCGCATCGAGCCGCGTGCGCTGACCGAGCTGCTGCACTATCAGGTCGATCCGCGCGGCGCGCGCGATCCGCTCGGCAAGGGGATCGCGGCCTCGCCCGGGGCGGCGACGGGTAAGATCGTGTTCACCTCGGCCGAGGCGCAGGCCTCGGCGGCGCGTGACGAGGCCTGTATCCTCGTGCGGCGCGAGACCGTGCCCGAGGACGTGAGGGGCATGCACGCCGCCGTCGCCGTGCTGACCGAGCGCGGTGGCATGACCAGCCATGCGGCGGTGATCGCGCGCGGGCTCGGCCTGCCCTGCATCGTCGGTTGCGCGGATCTGTCGATCAACACGCGCGAGCGCACCTTGCGCGCCCCCGATGGCCGGGTGTTCCGGGCGGGCGACACGATCACCGTCGACGGCACCAATGGCGAGGTTCTGGCCGGTGTCGCCGATATGATGGAGCCCGCGCTCGACGGCGGGTTCCGCACGCTGCTGCACTGGGCCGACACGGTGCGCGACATCGGCGTGCGGGCGAATGCCGACACCCCCGACGACGCCCGCACCGCGCGCATGTTCGAGGCCGAGGGCATCGGCCTCGCCCGGACCGAGCACATGTTCTTCGACGAGGACCGGCTGACGGTGATGCGCGAGATGATCTTCGCCGATACCGCGCCCGACCGCCGCGCCGCGCTCGACCGGCTGTTGCCGATGCAGCGTGCCGATTTCATCCGCCTGTTCGAGATCATGGCCGGTCAGCCGGTGTGCATCCGGCTGTTCGACCCGCCGCTGCATGAATTCCTGCCGCATGACCGCGACGGGATGCGCGAACTCGCGGAGGCGCTGGACCGGCCGCTGTCCGAGGTCACGCGGCGCTGCGATGCGCTTTCCGAATTCAACCCGATGCTCGGGATGCGGGGCGTGCGGCTCGGCGTGACGGTGCCCGAGATCTACGATATGCAGGCGCGCGCGATCTTCGAGGCGGCGGTCGAGGCCTCGCGTCACGGTGCGCCGGTGGTGCCTGAGGTGATGATCCCGCTCGTTTCGGCTGCGCGCGAGGTCGAGATCGTCAAGACCCGGATCGACGCGGTGGCCTCGGCGGTGAAGACCGAGATGAAGGCCGAACTGACCTATCGCCTCGGCGTGATGGTCGAGACGCCGCGCGCCGCGCTGCGTGCCGGCGAGATCGCGCCGCATGTCGAATTCCTGTCTTTCGGCACTAACGACCTGACCCAGATGACCTACGGTCTGTCGCGTGACGACGCCGGCCGCTTCATGTCGATCTACGTCAGCCAGGGGGTTTACGAGGAGGATCCGTTCCATCGCCTCGACGTCGAGGGGGTGGGGGAGCTTTTGCTGATGGGGGCGAAACGCGGCCGCGAGGCCCGTCCGGGGCTGCGGATTTCGGTGTGTGGCGAGCATGGCGGCAACCCCGAATCGATAGCCTTCTGCCGCGCCGCGGGCTTCGACTACGTGTCTTGTTCACCGTTCCGGGTGCCTGTCGCGCGGCTTGCGGCGGCGCATTTCGCACTTTTGGCACCGCGCGGCGAGCGGGCCGGAGAGGGCGTCCAAAAAAGCTGACAAGCCCCCAGATTTCACTGGTGTTATCAGGCGCTTGTTCCTATTCAAAAGAAAGCGACCCCGAAGTGATTCGGGGCTGCCTTGCGCGAAAGTCCGCCGTTCTGGCGGCCAGTTTCTGCACAAAAAAGAGCCGGTAGGTGGACAAGGCGGGCCGTTTTCGGCTATTTGCGCCGGGTTCCGGTTTGCGATGCCATAGCAGCCGGGGCGATTGATCTTATCGGAAGATACACATGTCAGTGCTGAAGAGCTGGACGGGTGGACTGATTGTCCTCCTTGCCCTCGCCGGAGGCTTGCGTGCCGAAGTTACGGTAAGCCAGTCCAATGATCCCGCTGCGGTGCAGCCGGATCTGGCATCCCTTCTGGGCAGGGAACGCTCGGGCCTCGATGCGGTCTCCGCTGCGCGCATGACGCAGATTCTGGTCGCGCCGCAATCCCGTCCGGGCCAGACGCCCAACAAGATCACCGAAGCCTGGCTTGACAGCCAGCCGGTGCCGCAAGGCGATGCGCAGCTGAACTGCCTCGCCTCCGCGATCTATCACGAGGCGCGCGGCGAAAGCCTCGACGGTCAGCAGGCCGTCGCGGAGGTCGTGCTCAACCGCGTCGACGACGCCTCGTTCCCGAAGACCATCTGCGGTGTGGTCGGTCAGCGCGTCTCGGGGAGCTGCCAGTTCAGCTTCACCTGCGATGGCCGGTCCGACGGCTATGCCGACCGCGATGCCTTCGAAAGGGCCGAGAAGATCGCCCGCGCGATGCTCGACGGGTTCCCCC
>NZ_JBFXGV010000092.1:0-2747 GCF_050177655.1 Paenirhodobacter sp. | reverse complement strand
CCCCGGTGCGGCAGAACGCGTCCACCACCACATGCGTGCGGTCGATCTTCACCCCCAGCCCCTCGAGGCCGAGGTTCTCGACATTGCCGACGATGCCCACGGCCGAGATCACCGTGTCGAATTCCATGGTGGTCGTGCCCTTCGCATCCTCGAGATGCGCCACCACGCCCTTGCCCGGCGTGCGGTCGAGCTTCTTCACCGTGGTCTTCTCGAGGATCTTCATCCCCGATTTCAGGAACTGCTTCTTCGCGAAGGAGGAGATTTCCTCGTCCTCGACCGGCAGCACGCGGTCCATCACTTCGACCACCGTGGTATCGGCGCCGAGCGTGTTGAAGAAGCTCGCGAATTCGATGCCGATGGCGCCCGAGCCGATGACCAGCAGCTTCTTCGGCATCCGCACCGGCTGCAGCGCGTGCTTGTAGGACCAGACCAGATCGCCGTCCGCCTCGAGCCCCGGCAGCGCGCGGGCGCGCGCCCCCGTCGCCAGCACGATGGCCTTCGAGGTCAGCTCTTCGCTGCCCTTGTCGGTCTTCACCGTCACCGTGCCGGGCCCGGTCAGGCGCGCCTCGCCCATGATCACGGTGACCTTGTTCTTCTTCAGCAGATGCCCCACGCCCGAGGCGAGCTGTTTCGCCACCCCGCGCGAGCGTTTGACAACCTCGCCGAGGTCGTAACCGATCGCCTCGGCCTTCAGGCCGAATTCCTTTGCGCGCTGCATCAGGTGGAACACCTCGGCCGAGCGCAGCAGCGCCTTCGTCGGGATGCAGCCCCAGTTCAGGCAGATCCCGCCCAGGTGCTCGCGTTCGACCACCGCCACGTTCAGCCCGAGCTGCGCGCCCCGGATCGCCGCCACATAGCCACCGGGGCCCGCGCCGATCACGATCATGTCGAAGGGTTTCGCTGCCATGTCCGTCTCTATCAGGATCCGGGTCGCCCTCCGGCGACCGTTCGAAAAATCCTGCCCGCGAGGACCGGGCAGGAGGTGAAATCCGGCGTCGCCGCGCTGCGGAGCGCCACTCAGCCCTCCCCCCGGGGGTTCAGGCCCGGGTCAGAAAGGCGAACATCTCCGACAGCTGACCCTCGAGCATCGCGCGGCCCGGATGCGCGATAAGCCCGCGTGCCGCGGCGCGGATCAGCAGCTCCGTCCGTTCGGGATCCATCACCACATCGGCAACCACCGCGCCCGCATCGACCGCATCGACATCGAAGGGCAACGGATCGTCCGGGCGCAGCCCGAGCGACGTCGCGTTGACGACCAGATCGTGGCCCGAGACCGGCCCGCCGATGCCGATCCCGACATCGGGACGATGCGCCGAAAGCCGCTGAGCCAGTGCCGTCAGCTTGTCGGGCGAGCGGTTGAGCAGCGTGATCCGGGCGGGACCGCGCGCAGCGAGCGCGAGCGCGATGGCACGCGCCGCCCCGCCCGCCCCCACCAGACAGATCCGCCGCCCGGCGATGGCATGGCCCGCCGCCTCGAGCCCGGCGACGAAGCCCTCGCCATCGAGGAGATCGCCGCTGAGCGTGCCGTCCGCCTCGCGGCGCAGCACATTCACCGCACCCGCCGCTTCGGCGCGCGGGCTCAGCCGGTCGCACAGCGCGGCCATGGCGCTCTTGTGCGGCACCGTGACCACCAGACCGCCGAAGTTGCGCACCCCGCGCAGCCCCGAAACGAAGCCCGCAAGATCCTCGGGCGCCACGTCGCAGGCCACCATGACCGCATCGAGCCCCGCGGCCGCGAAACGCGCGTTCATCGCCTGCGGCGTGCGCACGTGATGGGCCGGATGGGCGACGATGGCGAACAGCCGGGTGGTGCCGGAAATCGCGAGGGTCATCCTGTCGTGCGTCACAGCAGCAGCGACATCGGCGCTTCGATGCCCTCCCGGATCGCGGCGAGCAGCCGGGCACCGAGCGCCCCGTCGACCGAGCGGTGATCGACCGAGAGCGTGATGCTCATCACCTCGGCGAGCACGATGCTCTCGCCGCGCCCGACCGGACGGCGTTCGGCCGCGCCGACGGCGAGGATGCAGCTTTGCGGCGGATTGATAATCGCCGAGAAGGTCTTCACCCCATACATCCCGAGGTTCGACACCGAGAACCCGCCGCCCTGATACTCGTCGGGGCGCAGCTTGCCGGCGCGGGCGCGCTCTGCCAGCGCCTTCATCTCGGCCGAGAGCGTGCCGAGGCTCATCCGGTCGGCGCCGCGCAGGATCGGGGTCAGCAACCCGCCCCCGGTCGCGACGGCGACGGAAATGTCGACATCGGCAAGATGCAGGATCTCGTCGCCGTGCCAGATCACGTTGGCCTCAGGGACCTGACGCAGGGCGCGCGCGCAGGCCTTGACGATGAAATCGTTGACCGAGATCCGCTGCGCCTTGTCGCGCCCCTCGTTGACCTGCGCGCGCAGCGCGACCAGCGCGTCGAGCTCGCAATCCGCGCTCAGGTAGAAATGCGGCACGCTTTGCTTGGCCTCGGCCAGACGGCGCGCGATCACCCGGCGCAGGTTCGTCACCGGCTGCGCCGTATAGGGGCCGATGCCCGGCGGCACGGCGGAACGCCCGGAGGCCGGAGCAGCGGGGGCAGCCGGTTCCGGCGCCGCAAGCGGTTCGGACCGGGCCGGGCCTCCGGCGAGGCGGCGCGCGATGTCGAGCTTGACGATCCGGCCGCGCGGACCGCTGCCGGCGATGCCGTCGAGCGCGATACCCGCCGCCGCCGCCATCCGCCGCGCCACGGGCGAGATGCGCGCACGG
>NZ_JBFXGV010000091.1:0-2778 GCF_050177655.1 Paenirhodobacter sp. | reverse complement strand
TCGCCCTGGAAGAGCCCCGTCAGATAGCGCCAGTATTGCACCACGAAGGGTTGGTCGAGGCCAAGCTGGTGCCGGATATTGGCCACCGTTTCGGGCGTGGCGGATCGGCCCGCGATCTGGCGCACCGGGTCGGCGGGCAGCACGAACAGCAGGAAGAAGGTGATGAAGGACACGCCCAGCAGGATCAGGGCGGCCTGGATCAGGCGTCGGATCAGATAGGCCAGCATCACTCACGCCCTCTTTGCGTCGGGTCGAGCACGTCGCGCAGCGCGTCGCCCACGAGGTTGAAGGACAGCGCCAGAGCCAGGATCGCGGCGCCCGGGATGAAGACGAGCCACGGGGCCGCCTGGAAATAGGTCTGGTTCTCGAAGATGATGTTGCCCCAGCTTGGCGTGGGGGGCTGAACGCCCACGCCAAGATAGGACAGCGTCGCTTCCAGCAGCACGGTGGTCGAGATGCCCAGCGTGCCCCAGACGATGATCATCGGCACCAGATGCGGCAGGATGTGGCGGAACAGGATGCGCGCGGTCCCTGCCCCCAGCGTCTTCTCGGCGGCGACGAATTCCCGCTCGGCCAGCGCCGAGGTCTCGGTATAGACCACCCGCGCGGTCTGCACCCAGTTCACCAGCGCGATCACCATCGCGACGATCCAAAGGGACGGCGTGAAGATCGCCGCAAGGCAGATCGCCAGCAACAGCGCCGGGAAGGCCATCATCAGGTCGGTGAAGCGCATCAGCACCGCGCCGATCCAGCCGCGGAAATAACCCGCGGCCACACCGATCAGCGTGCCGATGATCAGCGCCAGACCGTTCGCCACGACACCGATGATCAGCGAGGTCCGCGCGCCATAGAGGATGCGCGAAAACAGGTCGCGCCCCAGAAGGTCGGTGCCGAGCCAGAATTTCTCGCCCGGCGGCATCGGCGCGCCTTCCAGCGTGAGCCCGTCGAACATCTGCTCTTGCGGCGCGAAAGGCGCGATCCAGGGCGCGAAGATCGCCCCGAGCGTCACCGTCGCGATGATCCCCATCCCAAGGATCGCGAGCTTTCGCCGCAGCAGACGGCGCAACGTGCTTTGCGGGCGGGTCGGCCCCTCAGCCAAGGTCGCGTCTGTCATCGGTATCCCCCTGCTCTTCGTGGTTGGCGACAATGCGGCGCGCGGCATCCTCGAAACTGACCCGCCAGGCCATCGCCATCTGGCGCAGCTGGTCATAGGCCTCGGCCTCGCTCTTGCCGCGCGCGGCCAGCAGCGTGACGGCGCGCACCACCGTCTGGCGTTCATCAAGCCTGCGGCGCAGATCCGCGATCTCTGCCGAGAGCAGTTGGCGCGCTTCAAAAGCGAGACGCGCAATCAGCAGCGCCGAGTAAACACCGCCATCGCCCACCGGCTTGAGAAGTTGCGCATGGGCACCCACCTCAAGCGACCATTCGATCCGCCCCGGCGCTTCCGAGCCGATCAGCGCGATCATCGGCATCGGGCTCTGGCCCGGCTTCCAGGGGAATTGCTCGTCATAGCCCTGATCGGCATCGAAGAAGATGAAATCGCCCGAGAGCGCCTCTGCGGGCAGTTCCGGCCAGCAAGGGACGACCTTCAGGCCGATCGCGCGCAACTGCCGGTCGAGCGCCTGCACCGTCGGGTGCGGGCGATGCAGGATATAGGCGTGCGCGCCACCAAGGTTCGGGATACGGATCTTGCGCTTCATGACACCACCCTCAGGCGCGGCGTCCCGGGCGCGACCGCCTCTCGGCCATGTGCAAGATAGGGGTCGCCCGCCACCGGCGCGAAGCTTTCGCGAACCTTGAAGGCGCCGTTTTCGATCTGCGCGATCAGCACGGGCAGTTCAGTGTGGTGGGTCGCCAGATCGATTCCCTCGCTGCCCGCTGGCGCATCGGCCAGAAGCCGCGCGAGGCTTTGACCCGGCGCCCCCTCATGCCCCGAGAGCAGCCGGGCCAACCGATAAACCAAGGACCAGGCGGCAGCTTCGTGCGACGAGCCGAAATTCCGGTGCGCAGCCGCGGGCCAGCCCGTAGCCCCCCGGAAATAGGGCCCCGCCGCGACCAGCCCCTCAGCGGCCGCCGGATGGATCGCCGGCAGTTCGCATTCGGTAAGATTGCACGAGAGGATGGGGCAGGTCTGGGGGCGGAAATGCGGATCCTCCTGGCCCAGACGGTGATAGGCTTCGAGGAAGGCGTATTGCGACGGCCCGATCAGGTTGTTGAGCACGAAATCGGGGCGCGTCACGCGGATTTCGTCGATCATCCGGTCGATCTCCAGCGAGCCGAGCCGCAGGTAGCGCTCACCCAGCACCTCGCCCCCCGCGCTTGAAATCACATCCCGCGCGAGCCGGTTCATCTCCCAGCCCCAGATGTAATTCGATCCGGTCAGGAAGCCCCGACGCCCGAGCCGCGCGAAGGCCCAGCCCAGCAGGGGCAGCAGGTGCTGGTTCGGGCAGGCATGACCGTAGACGATGTGATCGGAGGCCTCGAACCCCTCGTAAGGCACGGCATACCACAGCGTGCCGCCGAATTTCTCCAGCGTCGGGATCACCTCCTTACGGCTCCACGAGGTGACGCAGCCCACGACATGCCGGGCACCGCTGTCGCGCAGGATCTCTTCGCAAAGCGGGGCATAGGCGTCGATATTGCCCTGCGGATCGCGCTCGACCGGGATCAGGCTCAGCGGGAAATCGGGGATGGCGTTGATCTCGGCAATCGCGCTCAGCGCGCCGGTCCGGCACGCTTCGGAGATCAGCGAATAGCTCCCCGAGCGGGAATACAGCA
>NZ_JBFXGV010000090.1:0-2887 GCF_050177655.1 Paenirhodobacter sp. | reverse complement strand
ATTGACGAAGCGCCAGCCGATCGTCGTGTCATGCACCTCCGCCGCGCGCCCCCAGGCGGAGGCCGATTTCGGCATCACGAAAGGGGCGCGGGTCATGCTCTCGACGCCGGCGGCAATCGCCAGCTCGATGTCGCCCGCCTGCACCGCGCGCGCGGCCGCCGCCACCGCCTCGAGCCCCGAACCGCAGAGCCGGTTCACCGTGACGCCCGGCACCGTCTCGGGCAGGCCGGCCAGCAAAAGCGCCATGCGTGCGACGTTGCGGTTGTCCTCGCCCGCCTGATTGGCGCAGCCCATCCAGACCTCCTCGACCGCCGCCGGATTGAGCCCGGGGTTGCGGGAAAGCAGCGCGGCAAGCGGGATCGCCGCCAGATCGTCGGTGCGCACAGGCGCCAGCGCGCCGCCGTAGCGGCCGATCGGCGTGCGGATATAGTCGCAGATAAAGGCGTCGGTCATGGTTTCCTCGCAAGGTCGGAGAGGCTGCGCCCGGTCTCGCTCGCGTGGCGCAGGATGTCGGGCAGCGCCCAGGAGAGCGGATCTTCGGCGGCGAAACTCTCGATCCGGGCGCAGATCCCGGACAGACCCAGCCGTTCGGCATAGTGCATCGGGCCGCCGCGCCAGCGCGGGAAGCCGTAGCCATGCACCAGCACCAGGTCGATGTCGGAGGGGCTTTCCGCGATCCCCTCCCCCAGGAGACGCGCGCCCTCCTCGATCATCGCGGTGGTGGCGCGCGCGACGATCTCCTCGTCGGCGAAGGGGCGCCGGGTGATCCCCGCGCGCGAACTTTCGGCGACCACGATCTGGTTGATCGCGGCGGAGGGCACGGGCTTGCCCCCCTCGTAATCATACCAGCCGGCCCCCGTCTTGCGGCCGAGCCGCCCCGTCTCCTCGACGATGCGATCGGCGATGGCGATGTAACGGATCCCGGGTTTTTCCCTCCATCCCATGCGGTTGCGGTTCGCATAGGCGATGTCGAGGCCGGACAGATCCTGCACCTCATAGGGCCCCATCGCCATGCCGAAACCGCGCAGCGCGGCATCGACCTGCGCGGGCAGCGCGCCCTCGATCAGCATCACGTCGCAGATCTGGCGATAGCGGGTGAGGATGCGGTTGCCGATGAAGCCGTCGCAGACGCCCGCGGGCACCGCGATCTTGCCCAGCCGCGCGGTAAGCCGCAGCACGGTCGCCAGCGTCTCGGGCGTGGTCGTGGCGGCGCGGATCACCTCGACCAGCTTCATCACATGGGCCGGCGAGAAGAAATGCAGCCCGAGGAAGCGGCCCGGATTGCGCAGCCCCTCGGCGATGCGGTCGGGGTTCAGATAGGAGGTGTTCGTGGCCAGGATCGCGGTCTCGGGCAGCGCGGCATCGAGCGCGGCGAAGACCTGTTTCTTCACGGCGAGATCCTCGAACACCGCCTCGATCGCGATCTGGGCGGGGGGCAGATCGGCATAGCCCAGGTGGTAGCTGTGGCGCGCGGCCTGGGCGGCCTCGGCCGCCTCGGGGGAGGATTTGCCGCGCGCCACGGCCTCGGCGTAGAGCGCGGCGACATTCGCCCGCGCCCGCTCCGCCCCGGCCGCATCGGTTTCGACCAGCGCGACCGAGAGGCCGACGCCCGCGAGCGCATAGGCGATCGCCGCGCCCATCGTGCCGCCGCCGACGACGACGGCGGTCTCGATCGCCGCGCCGCCCGCGCGGCCGCGGGCAAGCGCCGCGCGCTCGGCGAAGAAGACATGGCGCAGCGCCGCGGCCTGGTCCGAGGTCTTCAGGCTCAGGAAGGTCTCGCGTTCGAGCGCCAGCCCCTCGACAAGCGGAAGCGTGGCCGAGGCGGCGACGAGGTCGATCGCAAGGCCCGGCGCCAGCTGCCCTTTCGCGCGTTTCGCCGCCTGCACCCGCGCGGCCTCGACCGCCGCCGGATCGGGCGCGGGGGCGGGCAGCGCATCGGGCGCCGGGCGCGCGGGCAGCGCGAGGGTTTCGGCCGCCGCGACCGGATCTTCGGCCAGCGCATCGACGAGGCCAAGCTGCAGCGCCGCGGCGGCGCCGATCACGCGCCCCTCGGAAATCAGCGACAGCGCCGGGGCAAGGCCGATAAGCCGCGCCAGCCGCTGCGTGCCGCCCGCGCCGGGCACCACGCCCAGCGTCACCTCGGGCAGGCCGAGCGTTGCGCCGGGCGCCGCCACGCGCGCGGCACAGGCCAGCGCCAGTTCGAGCCCGCCGCCCAGCGCCGCGCCATTGATCGCGGCGATCACCGGCACCGGAAAGGCGGCGATCCGCGCGACGAGATCGGGCAGATGCGGCGCGACCGGGGGCGCGTCGAACTCCTTCGCATCGGCGCCGGCGACGAAGGCGCGCCCGGTGCCCGTCAGCACCACGCGGGAAACCCCCGCCGCCAGCGCCGCGTCGAGCGCCGCGCTCAGCCCGGCGCGCACCGGCTGGGCGGTGACGTTGACGGGCGGGTTGTCGATGGTGATGCGCGCAATGCCGCGCTGCGCGGTGAAGCGCACCGGATCGGTCATGGGAACCTCTCGGACAGTCGGGGAATGGGGGGGCGCGGAGCCCCCGCTCAGGTCGTGGCCGGCGCGCGGCGCGCCTCGTATTCGGCCTTCAGCTCATTGCGCAGGGCGAATTTCTGGATCTTGCCCGAGGCGGTCGCAGGCAGCTTCTCACGCAGCTCCAGCCGCTCGGGGAAGTATTGCTTCGCCAGATGCTGCCCTTCGAGAAAGGCGATCATGCCCGCGAAATCAACGCTTTGCCCCGGCTTCGGCACGATGAAGGCGCAGGCGCGCTCCCCCAGGCGTTCATCGGGATAGGCGACGATCGCGACCTGATGCACGGCGGGGTGCTTGTAAAGCAGCGCCTCGACCTCGACGACGGGGATGTTCTCCGAGATCGG
>NZ_JBFXGV010000089.1:0-3555 GCF_050177655.1 Paenirhodobacter sp. | reverse complement strand
GACGCTCTTCCGATCTCGCGCGCGAGGCAGAAGATCCGCGCCGGGAAGGAGGGCGCGACCGAGGGCGTCTTTTCCATCACCTCGCAGGCGGTGTCCTCCTCGCCGAGGAGCAGCGCCACGTCGAAGCGGCGGCGGAAGATCTCGGGATCGGTGGGGTCCGCCTGTTCGAGCAGCGCCATCGCCTGGTCGAGCGCGCCGAGATCGAGCAGCCGGTCGATCCGCGCGAGGAAGAGCACGTTGCGCCCCTCCGGCGCGCGGTTTTGCGGCGGGTCGAGCTCGGCCAGCAGGAGCTGCATCAGGAAGGCCTGCACCGCGGGCAGGGTGTCGAGCCGCTCCTTGCGCATCAGCGCGGCGAGCGTGACCTCGGGCGTGGTGCCCCAGAGGTCATGCGGCAGGCCCGAGCGCGCGAGCGGCACGAGGCCGAGCGCATCGGCGCTGGGGCGGTCGAGCGAGGAGACCGAGACATCCTCGGTGGTGACGCCGCGCGCCGGGGCCTCGCCCGGGACCGGCGGCAGCACCGCAAGCGAGCCGCCCGAACCGGTCGCCGGCCCGCTTGCGACCGAGCGCGAGAGCCAGTCGATCGCCGACATCGGCTGCTCGGCGCCGGCGGGGGCCGCGAGCGCCGCGGCCAGGAAAGGCGCGGCGGCGCGGCTCAGCAGCCGCCCGCGCGCCGGGCGCAAGGGCTCAATTGCCAACCGCGCCCCCTGTCTGGGGCGTGCCGGTGGCGGGCGCGGGGGCGGGGGGCTGGCTCGGGAGGGTGATCTCGAGCCGCTGCTCGGTCGCGGCGGGGGTCATGTCTCCGAAATAGGCATAGCCGATCACGGCCAGCGCGCCGAGCAGGAGGAGGAGGAGAATGGCCTGAAGGATGCGCCCCATGAATCTGCTTTCCGTCTTTTCTTCGTGCTTTTCTACGCGTTCTTTTCCCGGTTTCGCCGGCAGATGCCAGAGCCAATCGCCCGGCCCCGGTCTGGGGAGGGGCAGGGCCCGAAACCGGGGTGCGCGCAGATTATATATGGCATTTCCCGGAACTTCACGCCATTCAGGGAAGAAATGATCACGAATGCGCAAGCGGGTCGCCCATCGGCGGTTCGGCGCCGGAGGACAGACCGTGACCGAGGAGGCGACCGGGGGCGCAGGGCCGCAGCTGCGCAAGACCGTCGTGCTGGTGGGGATGATGGGGGCCGGCAAGACGGCGGTGGGCCATGCGCTGGCGCGCGCGCTCGATGTGCCCTTTCTCGACAGCGACGAGGAGATCGTGAAGGCGGCGCAGATGTCGGTGGCCGAGATCTTTGCCCGCGACGGCGAGCCGTTTTTCCGCGCCCGCGAATCGGAGGTGATCGCGCGGCTGCTTTCGGGGCCGCCAGCGGTGGTCTCGACGGGCGGCGGCGCCTTTATGGCGGAGGCGAACCGCGAGATGATCGCGCGGCTTGGCGTTTCGGTCTGGCTCAAGGCGGATCTGGAACTGCTGTGGAACCGGGTGCGGCACAAGAACACGCGCCCGCTTTTGCGCACGCCCGACCCGAAGCGCACGCTGAGCGAGCTGCTTGCGCTGCGCGAGCCGGTCTATGCGCAGGCGCAGATCACCGTCGAGGCGGAGCCGGCGCTTTCGATCGAGGCGATGGCGCGCAAGGTGGTCGCGGGGCTGGAACAATGGCCGGGCGCCTTTGGCCCGGAACGGCAGGAGGGCTGAGATGCGCAATGTGGTGAAGGTCGAGCTTGGGGCGCGCAGCTACGAGGTGCGCATCGGCACCGGGCTGATCGGCAATGCGGGGGCGGAGATCCGGCCGCTTTTGCGGCGTCCGCGCGTGGCGGTGGTCACCGATGCGACGGTCGGCGCGCTGCATCTCGCCGAGCTGCGCGCGGGGCTTGGCGATGTCGAGATGGTCTCGCTTGCGCTGCCGCCGGGCGAGGGCACGAAATGCTGGGCCGAGTTCCAGCGCGTCGTCGAATGGCTGCTCGAGCAGAAGGTCGAGCGCAAGGATATCGTCGTGGCCTTCGGCGGCGGGGTGATCGGCGATCTCGTCGGGTTCGCGGCGGCGGTGCTGCGCCGGGGCGTGCGTTTCGTGCAGATCCCGACCTCTCTGCTGGCGCAGGTCGACAGTTCGGTCGGCGGCAAGACCGGGATCAACTCGCCCGCCGGCAAGAACCTGATCGGCGCCTTCCATCAGCCGTCGCTGGTGCTGGCCGATATCGACGTGCTCGGCACGCTCACCGCGCGCGATTTCCTTGCCGGCTATGGCGAGGTGGTGAAATACGGGCTGCTCGGCGATCCCTTGTTCTTCGAATGGCTGGAGGCCGAGGGGCCGCGGCTGGCCGCAGGCGATCGCGCGACGCGGCTGAAGGCGGTGACGCGCTCGGTCGAGATGAAGGCCGAGATCGTCGCGCGCGACGAGACGGAGGAGGGGGACCGGGCGCTTCTGAACCTCGGCCATACCTTCTGCCACGCGCTTGAGGCGGCGACGGGCTATGGCGAGCGGCTGCTGCATGGCGAGGGGGTGGCGATCGGCTGCGCGCTGGCGTTTGAGCTGAGCCAGCGGCTGGGGCTGTGCAGCCAGGAGGCGCCGAGCCGGGTGCGCGCGCATCTGCGCGAGATGGGGATGAAGGTCGATCTGGCGGATATCGAAGGCGATCTGCCCGATGCCGAGGGGCTGATCGCGCTGATGGCGCAGGACAAGAAGGTGCTCGACGGCAAGCTGCGCTTCATCCTGGCGCGCGGCATCGGCGAGGCCTTCGTCACCTCCGACGTGCCGCGCGAGGTGCTCAAGGGGCTGCTCGAAGAGGCGCTTGCGGCGCGGCGCTGAGGCCGCGCCCCCGCACCCCAGGGGTCATTCCTCTTCGTTGTCGTCGCCGAAGCGCGCGTCGTCGTCATATTCGTCCTCGCCATCGGGGACGAATTTCTGGCTGAGCGCGATCGAGTGATTGTCGTGGCGCGGGTCCATCACGACATCGGAGGGGAGTTCGCCCGTCAGCCAGTCGCGGATCTCGTCGCGCGCATCGCCCGGCTCCTGTTCGGTCAGCCCGGCGATATAGCCGATGAAGGCGCGCTGATCGCCGTCGATCTCGTCAAGCTCGGCCTCATCGGCATCGGGCCAGCGATCGAGGATCGCAT
Organism: Paenirhodobacter sp.; assembly: GCF_050177655.1. Lineage (NCBI taxonomy): Bacteria > Pseudomonadati > Pseudomonadota > Alphaproteobacteria > Rhodobacterales > Paenirhodobacter > Paenirhodobacter sp. Next base: position 446 of record NZ_JBFXGV010000089.1, on the reverse strand, counting down.
CGTAGAAGGCCGACCAGTTCTCCTGCACATGTTGCCACTTCATTTGTGCCTCCTCCGACATTTCCGCAGCCGGAGGGCGGCGTAAACCGCCCCCGGGTGTCTTTGACTTTGCGCCCTAAAGCGCGACGTTGAAAGGGTTTTTCCCGCTGCAGCGCGGCGTGGGTCAGAACCAGCTCTGCACCGTGCGCGCGCCGCCCGAGACGTCTTCGCCCACGCCCGCGACCGTGTTGCACCCGGCCAGGGCCAGACCGAGAGCGGCGATCAGGATCAGTTTTTTCATTTCTCTGCCTCATACCACCAGACATCGGGCAGAAAGCCCGGCCAAACCCCGTATAGCGGAAGGCTTTCGGGGAAGTGAAGATCCCGATCATATGCGATGCGGGTGACTTTGGAATACCAGAAGGGGATCACATATCGGCCAGCGGTCAGCACCCGGTCGAGCGCGC
>NZ_JBFXGV010000088.1:0-3867 GCF_050177655.1 Paenirhodobacter sp. | reverse complement strand
GCAATGGCTATGGACATACAACAACGACCGCCCGAACATGGGCATCGGCGGCATCACACCCGCCATGAAACTGAAAATGGCCGCGTGAATTCTACGGATGCGCCCCGCTAAAAAGGGGAGGATTACCTCATCAAATCGTTAGTCCTCGACAATCGCGGGTAGCGGCCAATCGCCTTTCTCCTCTGACCATCTTGGATGGGCCACCCTCAACTTCATTGCAAAGCCATTGAGGCGCGTGTTCAGAGAACCGACGACAGCCTCAATGCTGTTGAGTGATACTGCGTGTGCGACGAAATCCCCAATCGTTAATTCGCGCGATCAATGTGGGCGGCGAAGGTGAGGTCGATCTTGGGGCCCTTTGCCAGCCGCTTTCCACGTTCGAAATACTGCAGCCCGCCATTACTAGCTCAGCTATGACGCCTCGAAGGAAGACTTCCAGCGTCGTAACGAGCCTGATCGAAAAAACTCGACAAACGGCGGGGCGAGTGCTGCGATGGTATCAACGTCCGCATGAAGCGCGTCGATCTGCGCAACGAGCTCCATCCCGAGCCGGGGGTGATCGCCGCGGCGCTGGTTCCAATCGGTGATCTGTTGGTATGAGGAACGCCGCATGGGGCCATTGTTAACCGGAACTGACCTTCATGCGTAGTGCAGTGAAAGTCCGCTTCGTCCCGCATCCGCGACATTCGACCCATACCGCGCCCAAGGTCCGGTTTGGGTCAGAGGGCTGACGATTGGGCCAATATTGCGTGACGCTGCGCCTTGGCAAGGCTCAGAAAGCCAGCCCGATTGTGTCAACGAGTCTCGGCGTTCGACAGCTGGTCGATTTGCTCGGATCAGCAAGACTTTCTGTCTCCGCGTGTACGAGCCCAGCACACTCTGGTCAGAACCTCCGTTCCCCTGTCGTTGCACGCCACGACCCTACGCCACCTGAACATCTGTTGAACCGGCGCCAGTTCCGGCTTTCTTAATCGACCCCGATCCGGGGCTGCCTGTTGGAGGCGTCCGGCAAAGGAACGGGGACGACATGGCGGCGCACGACCGGCGACCAGAAGCGATCGAGAGAGGCGCGCGGATGCTGCGCACCGCGCTCGGGCCGGCGATCGCCCGGTTTCTGGAAGACCCCATGACCGTCGAGGTGATGCTCAACCCCGACGGGCGGCTCTGGATCGACCGGCTGTCCGAGGGCCTGGCCGACACCGGCGAAACGCTTTCGCCCGCCGATGGCGAGCGCATCGTCCGTCTGGTCGCGCACCATGTCGGGGCGGAGGTCCATGCCGGCGCGCCGCGGGTTTCGGCAGAATTGCCCGAGACCGGTGAGCGCTTCGAGGGTTTGCTGCCGCCCGTGGTCGCGGCCCCGGCCTTCGCGATCCGCAAACCGGCCATCGCCGTTTTCTCGCTCGATGACTACGTGGCGTCCGAGGTGATGACGCCCGAACAGGCCCGGGTGTTGCGGGCTGCCGTTGTCGGGCGCGCCAATATCCTGGTCGCGGGCGGCACCTCGACTGGCAAGACCACGCTGACCAATGCGCTCCTCGCCGAATTGGCAAGCACGCAGGAGCGCGTGGTCATCATCGAGGATACGCGCGAGCTGCAATGCGCCGCGCCCAATCTCGTTGCCCTGCGCACCAAGGAGGGCGTGGCCTCGCTCTCCGATCTGGTGCGCTCTTCGCTGCGCCTGCGGCCCGACCGTATCCCGATTGGCGAGGTCCGCGGTGCCGAGGCGCTCGATCTCCTGAAAGCCTGGGGCACCGGACATCCGGGCGGCATTGGCACCATTCATGCGGGTTCTGCGCTCGGGGCCCTGCGCCGCATGGAACAGCTCATTCAGGAAGCCGTGGTCACCGTGCCACGCGCCCTGATCGCGGAGACCATCGACCTTGTCGCCGTTCTCGCCGGTCGCGGTGGGGCGCGCCGCCTCATCGAACTCGCCCGGGTCGAAGGTCTCGGCGCCGATGGCGATTTCCGGGTTTTCCCGGCCAAATTCCCGACGTCCACCGCTCACGAAACAGGAGACAGCGCATGATCCCGAACCCCCTTCATATTCCTCGCCATGTAGCGACGGCTGCCACTTTCGCGTGGGTGAGCCTCGCGCTTGCCCAGCCGGCCCGGGCCTCGGGCTCGTCCATGCCCTGGGAGGCGCCGCTGCAAAGCATACTCGAGTCGATCGAGGGGCCGGTCGCCAAGATCGTCGCGGTGATCATCATCATCACCACCGGCCTCGCGCTCGCCTTCGGCGACACTTCGGGGGGCTTTCGCCGCCTGATCCAGATCGTCTTCGGCATCTCCATCGCCTTTGCCGCCAGCTCCTTCTTCCTGAGCTTCTTCTCCTTCGGCGGCGGGGCGCTGATCTGATGCTGGAGCAGCTCTCCGAGGTGCCGGGCTTTTCCGTGCCGGTCCACCGCGCGCTGACCGAGCCGATCCTGCTCGGTGGGGCGCCGCGCGCTTTCGCGATCCTGAACGGAACGCTGGCCGGGGCCATCGGCCTCGGGCTCCAGCTCTGGCTGGTGGGGATTGCGATCGCGCTTCTGGGGCACGCGGCAGCGGTCTGGGCTGCGCGGCGCGATCCGCTCTTCGTCGAGGTCGGGCGCAGGCATCTGCGCCTGCCCGGGCATCTGCAGGTCTGAAGGAGGGCAGGGGCGTGATGAACCTCTCCGAATACCGTCCCCGCGGGGCGCGTCTGGCCGATTACTTGCCCTGGGCGGCGCTGGTGGCCAAGGGCGTCGTGCTGAACAAGGACGGCAGCTTCCAGCGCACGGCGCAGTTTCGCGGACCGGACCTCGACAGCGCGGTGGCGGCGGAACTGGTCGCAGTCGCCGGGCGGCTCAACAATGCTCTGCGTCGGCTCGGCTCAGGCTGGGCGATTTTCGTTGAGGCGCAGCGTTCCGAGGCGGCGACCTATCCCGAGAGCCATTTCCCCGATCCCGCCTCGGCGTTGCTCGATGCCGAGCGCAAGGCCGCCTTCGAGGAGCAGGGGATGCATTTCATCTCGGGCTACTACCTGACGCTGCTCTATCTGCCGCCCGCCGAAGATGCGGCGCGGGCCGAGACCTGGCTTTACGAGGGGCGCGAACACGCCGGCGTGGACGCCCATGAGATCCTGCGCGGGTTCATCGACCGTTCCGACCGGGTGCTGGCGCTGCTCGACGGTTTCATGCCGGAATGCCGCTGGCTCGATGATGGCGAGGCGCTCACCTACCTGCATTCGACCATCTCCACCAATCGCCAGCGCGTGCGCCTTCCTGAGGTGCCGATCTATCTCGACGCTCTGCTCGCCGATCAGCCGCTCACCGGCGGGCTCGAGCCGCAGCTCGGCCGGGCGCATCTGCGCATTCTCACCATCACCGGCTTTCCGACCGCGACGACGCCCGGCATCCTCGATGAGCTGAACCGGCTGGCCTTTCCCTATCGCTGGTCGACCCGCGCGATCCTGATGGACAAACTCGAGGCCACACGGATGGTCACCAAGGTGCGCCGGCAATGGTTTGCCAAGCGCAAGAGCATCGCCGCCATCCTGCGCGAAGTGATGACCAACGAGCAATCGGCGCTGGTCGATACCGATGCCGCGAACAAGGCGGCTGATGCCGATCTCGCGCTGCAGGAGCTCGGCGCCGACTTCGCCGGACAGGCCTATGTCACCGCCAGCATTACCGTCTGGGATGAGGATCCGCGTCTGGCCGACGAGAAACTTCGACTGGTCGAGAAGGTCATCCAGGGCCGGGATTTCACCGCCATGGTCGAGACGATCAACGCGGTCGATGCCTGGCTGGGTTCGCTGCCCGGCCATGCCTATGCCAATGTCCGCCAGCCGCCGATCTCGACCCTGAACCTCGCCCATATGATCCCGCTTTCGGCGGTCTGGGCGGG
>NZ_JBFXGV010000087.1:0-4310 GCF_050177655.1 Paenirhodobacter sp. | reverse complement strand
TCGCTGCCCCCGCCCGAATGCCAGCTCTGACTTCGCCTCCACGCGCGGCTTTCTTCTTGGCGAAAATACTCCGGGGGGCTCCGCAGGAGCGGGGGCAGCGCCCCCTCCGCCCTCACCCCTCCTCGACCCGCAAGGCGCCTTCAAGCCAGGGCGCCTCGGCCAGCGCCGGGGCGACGATGCGCTCGGAGAGAAGCGCGCGCAGACGCGCCGCCACCTCGGCGGGCAGCTTGCCCATCGTGCCCGCCCGCGCGCTCAGCACGATGCGGCGGGTGAGGGGCGCGCCGGGCAGTGGCGCCAACGTCACCCCCGCGCGCGCGCCGTGGCGCACGCCCGAGGGGGTCAGGATCGACCAGCCCTGCCCCGCGGCCACCAGCGCGAGAATCGCCGGGTAGCTGTCGATCTCGAAGCGATGCGCCGGCGCGCCGCCCGCGCGCGCGAGATGCGCCGCGATCTGGCGCCCCATCAGCGTGCGCGTCGAATAATGCAGGAAGGGCAGATCCGCCGCCGCCTTTCCCTCCGGGCGCACCGCGACGAAGGGCTCGGTGAGCAGCGGATGGATCTCGAGCCCCTCGCGCGGGCCCTCGATCTCCGCCGCGACCACCATGTCGAGCGCCCGCGCCTCGAGCTGATCGCTCAGCCGGTGGCTCGGCCCGGTCTCGAGCAGAAACCGGCAGGCGGTCAGCTCCGCCCCCATCCCGGCCAGCAAAAGCGGCGTCACCTCCGCCTCGAAATCCTCGATCATGCCAAGGCGGAAGCTGCGCAGCCCCGCCGGATCGGCGAGCCCCACCCCCGCGCGCCCGCGGGCGAGTTCATCCAGCACCGCCTCGGCATGGGGCAGAAAGGCGCGCCCCGCCGCGGTCAGCGCGAAGGGCCGCGCCGAGCGGTCGACGAGCTCGGCGCCGAGCGCCGCCTCGAGCGCCGCGATCTGCTGGCTCACCGCCGAGGCGGAAACCCCCAGCCGCCGCGCCGCGGCAGTGATCGCGCCCTCCTCGGACAGCACCACCAGCATCTCCACCGCCCCAAGGCTGATCTTTTCGCGGCTCACCCTGCGCTCCCGTCCCGTTCGGGCGCAGAATGCCCAGCGCCCCGCCGCTTTGGCAAGCGCCCCCGCGCCGCCGCCGCTCATTCTGCCGAATGGCAACGCGCCCCATTGACGCCGCCCCCCGCGCGGATAGCCTGTGCGCCAAACGGTTCAAAGGAGAGCATCATGCGCGACAACAGCTGGGAAGCCCGGGCCGACGAGTTCAGCCTTTATGGCTTCACCGACCTGCCTTCGGTCCACGCGCGCGGCACGGTCGTGGTGACGCATGGCGAGGGGCCCTATGTCTTCGACACCCACGGGCGGAAATACCTCGATTCGAACTCGGGCCTGTGGAACATGGTCGCGGGCTTCGACCACCCGGGCCTGACCGAGGCCGCGAAGGCGCAATATGACCGCTTCCCGGGCTATCACGCCTTTTTCGGCCGGATGTCCGACCAGACCGTGATGCTCTCCGAGAAACTCGTCGAGGTCTCCCCCTTCGAGAAGGGCCGGGTGTTCTACACCAACTCCGGCTCCGAGGCGAACGACACGATGGTGAAGATCCTGTGGTTCCTCGCCGGCGCCGAGGGCAAGCCGCAGCGCCGCAAGATCCTCACCCGGATCAACTCCTACCACGGGGTGACCGCGGTCTCCGCCTCGATGACGGGCAAGCCCTACAATTCGGTCTTCGGCCTGCCGCTGCCCGGCTTCCTGCATGTCGGCTGCCCGCATTACTGGCGCTTCGGCCTGCCCAGCGAGACCGAGGAGCAGTTCACCGCGCGGATGGCGGCCGAGCTGGAGGCGACGATCATCAAGGAGGGCGCCGACACGATCGCGGGCTTCTTCGCCGAGCCGGTGATGGGCGCGGGCGGGGTGATCCCGCCATCGAAGGGTTATTTCCAGGCGGTCTCGAAGGTGCTGAAGAAATACGGTATCCCGCTGATCGCCGACGAGGTGATCTGCGGCTTCGGGCGCACCGGGTCGACCTGGGGCTGCGAGACCTACGACTTCATGCCCGACGCGATCATCTCCTCGAAGAACCTTACCGCGGGCTATTTCCCGATGGGCGCGGTGATCCTCGGCCCCGAGCTGTCCGACCGCGTGCAGGCCGCCTCCGAGGCGATCGAGGAATTCCCCCACGGCTTCACCGCCTCGGGCCACCCGGTCGGCTGCGCGATCGCGCTGAAAGCGATCGACGTGATCATGAACGAGGGGCTGGCCGAGAACGTCAAACGCCTCGCGCCGCGGATGGAGGCGGGGCTGGCGCAGATCGCGCAGAACCCGAACATCGGCGAGCTGCGCGGCATCGGCTACATGTGGGCGCTCGAGGCGGTGAAGGATCGCGCGACGAAGACGCCCTTCGACGGTTCGCTCAGCGTCTCCGAGCGGATCGCCAATACCTGCACCGACATGGGGCTGATCTGCCGCCCGCTCGGCCAGTCGGTGGTGCTCTGCCCGCCCTTCATCCTGACCGAACCGCAGATGGACGAGATGTTCGAGAAGCTCGACAAGGCCCTGAAGAAGGTCTTCGCCGAAGTCGCCTGAGACCTGCGAGCCTGAACCCGGGGGCGGTGCCGCAAGGCCCGCCCCTTTCGCTTGACCCCGGGCGCGAGGGGGGGCGCCGCCCCCCGCCCGTTCCGGGCTCCCCCCGGGATATTTGACCTCTGTAGAAATGCGGTTTCTACAGAGACGAAATATCCCGGGGGAATGACGAAGGGGGCCGCGAGGCCCCCTTTGGCAGGGGGCAGAGCCCCCCTTTTCCGGCGATCAGAGTTTCGAGAGCTTCGACTGCAGCTCGGCGAGCTGTTTCTTTATCGTGGCCAGCTCCTCGCGATCCTTCGAGGTCTCCTTGCCGTCCTCGCCCTCTTCTTCCGAGCCCCAGCCCGCCATCATCGACTTCAGGAAGGCCTGCTGCTGGCGCTGCAGCGCCTCGAAGCCGGGCATCGAGGCCATCGGATTCGGGAAGGCGCCGAAATTCTCCATCATCTTCGACTGCCCCTCGCGCAGCATCTCGAAGGAGGCGGCGAGGAACTGCGGCACCACCGACTGCGCCGAGGTCGCGTAGGAGCGCACGAGATCGGTCAGCACGTCGACCGGCAGCACGTTCTCGCCGCGGCTCTCGTGTTCGGCGATGATCTGCAGGAGATATTGCCGCGTCAGGTCGTCCCCCGATTTCAGGTCGACGATCTGCACTTCGCGGCCCTCGCGGATGAAATTCGCGATGTCTTCGAGCGTGACGTAATCGCTCGTCTCGGTGTTGTAGAGACGGCGGCTCGCGTAACGCTTGATGAGCAAGGGCTTCGCGTCTTCGGCCATGGGTTCCTCCCGCTTGGTATTGCGCAGCAGCAATGTTTAAGCCGCAGCGCCGCAAAAGCAACAAAAGAAAAGGGCGAGCCGAAGCCCGCCCTTCAGAGTCCGGTTCCGGCCGGGAGGAGGAGGCCGGTTCGCGGGAGGATTACTTCGAGGTCGCGGCCGAGGTGACCTTCTTCGCGGCGGAGGTGACCTCTTCGGTCGCCTTCTTCATCGCGGCGGTCGCGTCTTCCGACAGATCCTTGCCGGCGGCGAGCATCAGCTCGACGGTTTCCATCTGCACCTTCTTCGCGACTTCGGCGAAGGCGGCGAGGTTTTCGGCGGCCATCTCAGCGGAGGACGAGGCGAAATCGCTCACGGCCTTGGCGTAGTCGGCCGGCTCTTCCTTGGTCTTCGACAGATCGCCGACCTTGGCGAGCGCGTCCTTCGCCCACTTCGACGAGATCTCGGTCGACTTCTCGGCGGCGTCGAGGGCGACCTTCGCCATCTTCTCGCTCAGCGCAGCCTGCGACTTGAAGGCGTCCTTGAACTTGGTGGCGTCCATGGGCAGCGAAGCCATCATGTCCTGCATCATCTTGGTGAAATCCTGGGTCTTGGCCATATTCTTGCTCCGATATGAATGGCCCTGGGTGAGGATGGGTCGCGCGGGCCGGGTCGCATGCGTATATATATGCACATGCTGCACTGCAGCAATCAAGTGAAAAATGCTGCAGTGCAGAAAATTTAGGCGCTGAATAAATAGGCGTCCCTTCGGAGGGCGGGATCGGCACGATCGGCGGGGGCGTTCCCCCTTGCCCGCGCCGGTCCGGAGCCGCCCTTGCGCGGGCGGCGGGCGCGCGGCAGGGCTCGCCCCGCCGCGCGGCCAGTTCAGACCGCGACCACCTCGGACACAGAGGTGCCGGGCGCCGGCGCGAGCACCGGATGGGCGGCGTCGCCCCGCTCGCGTGCGGCCACCATCGCGCCCGAACGCGCGGCCAGC
>NZ_JBFXGV010000086.1:0-4970 GCF_050177655.1 Paenirhodobacter sp. | reverse complement strand
GCGCAACGCGGGCAGTGTGAAGACCAGGATCGGCAGCCCGATCACGATCAGCGCGCCATAGACGACCGCCAGCAGAATACCCAGAACCTCAAAACCATCCGACATGCGCAACTCCAATACTGGCGTCAGAGTAGCGGCGGTGAGACCCGTCGGCAATCACGCAAAGGAAACGGGCGGTTCTTCATGTGATACATGAAGAACCGCCCGCAATGCCTTGATATGATGCGGTTATCGCGCCCGCGTCACTTCATCGATCCGGTCTCGACGAAGCGCTGATGCCAGCTCAGCGCCTCGGTCAGCAGATGCGGCGCATGCTGGCCGAAGCTCTCGCGGCGGGCGCGCGCGAAATAGTCCTCGAGCATCGGGCGGTAGTCGGGATGGGCGCAATTCGCGATGATCTTCTCGGCGCGCTTGCGCGGTGCGAGGCCGCGCAGATCGGCGAGGCCCTGCTCGGTCACGATCACCTGCACATCCTGGCTGATGTGGTCGGTGTGCGAGGCCATCGGCACGATCGCGGAGATCTTGCCGCCCTTCGCGGTCGAGGGGGTCATGAAGATCGACATATAGGCGTTGCGCGCGAAATCGCCCGAGCCGCCGATGCCGTTCTGGATCTTCGAACCCATCACATGGGTCGAGTTGACGTTGCCGTAGATATCCGCCTCGATCAGCCCGTTCATCGCGATGCAGCCGAGACGGCGCACGAGTTCGGGGTGGTTCGAGATCTCCTGCGGGCGCAGGATCAGCTTCGTGCGGTAATGCTCGGCGCGCGCGTTCAGATCGGTGGCGCGCTCGGGCGAAAGCGAGAAGGCGGTGGCCGAGGCCATGCGCAGCTTGCCCGCGTCGATCATGTCGAGCATGCCGTCCTGGATCACCTCGGTGAAGGCGGTCATCGGCTCGAACGGGCTGTCGATCAGCCCGGCCATCACCGCGTTCGGCACGTTGCCCACGCCCGATTGCAGCGGCAGCAGCGCGCGCGGCAGGCGGCCCATCTTCACCTCATGGGCGAGGAAGTCGATCAGATGGCCGGCGATCGCCTTCGCGGTGCCGTCGGGCGCGCTGAAGGGGGCGTTGCGGTCGGGGCTGTCGGTCTCGACCACGGCGACGACCTTCGACATGTCGATGCGGAAATGCGGCTCGCCGATGCGCTGGTCGGGCGCGGTGAGCGGGATCGGCATCCGGTCCGGCGGCAGGCGCGTGCCGTAATAGATGTCGTGCATCCCGTCGAGCGCCTCGGACTGCCAGCGGTTGACTTCGAGGATCACCTTGTCGGCGCGGTCGATCCAGGTCTTGTTGTTGCCGACCGAGGAGGAGGGGATCAGCGCGCCGTCGGCGGTGATGCCCGAAACCTCGACCACGGCGAAATCGAGATTGCCGTAAAGCCCTTCCCAGACCATCGGCGCGACCTGGCTCAGGTGCATGTCGACATAGTCCATCTCGCCGCGGTTGATGCGGTCGCGCAGCAGCGGGTCGGAGTTGTAGGGCAGGCGGAAGTCGATGCCATCGGCACGCGCGAGCGCACCGTCGAGCTCGGGCCCGGTCGAGGCGCCGGTGAGGATGCGCACGCGGAACGGGGTGCCCGCGGCATGGGAGGCCTCGATCCGCGCGGCGAGCGCCACCGGCACCGCCTTCGGATAGCCCGAGCCGGTGAAACCCGACATGCCGATCGTGGCCCCCGGCCCGATCAGCGCGGCCGCATCCTCGGCGCTCATGATCCGGCTGGCCATGCCCGAATGCAGAATTCGGCTGGAGAGTTTCGCGCGTATCGTCATGTCGTCCTCCCTGACGTGGCGGGGCCCCGCCATCGCGCGAAACAATCATGCGCGCACGATTTTGTCCATTTCGCAGATGCAGCGTCAGCTATGCGTCAGGCGCATGGCGGACACTGAAATTGCATGGCTTGTGCTCAGCCGGCGCCGAGGGCGACGGCGATGCGATAGGTCAGGAAGGAGGCGATCCAGGCCAGCGCGAACATGTAGCCGAGCGAGAGCCACATCCAGCGCGCGCCGCCCGCCTCGCGCCGGATCACCGCGAGGGTGGAGATGCATTGCGGCGCGAAGATGTACCACACGAGCAGCGAGAGCGCGGTGGCGAGGCTCCATTGCGCGGCGAGCAGGGAGCCGAGCGCCGCCTCTCCGCCGCCCGCGCCGGAGACGGCGTAGACGGTGGCGAGGCCGGAAACGGCGATCTCGCGCGCGGCCATGCCCGGCACCAGTGCCACGGCGATCTGCCAGTTGAAGCCGATCGGCGCGAGGATCGGTTCGAGCAGATGGCCGATCATCGCGGCGAAGGAGTAAAGGATCGGCGGCTCGGTCGCGCCGGCGGGCGGCGCCGGGAAGGTGGCGAGCAGCCAGATCACGATCGTCATCGCGAAGATCGTGGTGCCGGCGCGGCGCAGGAAGATCTTTGCACGCGTCATCAGCCCGATCGCCACCGATTTCGGCCGCGGCAGCTTGTAATCGGGCAGGTCGAGCATGAAGGGCGGGGAGGGCGCGCGGCGCCAGAAGAGGAACTTCGCCACCGCCGAAACGCCAAGTGCCGAGACGATCCCGGCGCCGTAAAGCGCAAACATCACAAGCCCTTGCAGGTTCAGGATGCCAAGCACCGTCGTCGAGGGGATGAAGGCCGAGATGATCAGCGTATAGACCGGGATGCGCGCCGAGCAGGTCATCAGCGGCGCGACGAGGATCGTGGTGAGCCGGTCGCGGCGGTTGTCGATCACCCGGGCCGACATGATGCCGGGGATCGCGCAGGCGAAGGAGGACAAGAGCGGGATGAAGGCGCGGCCATGCAGCCCCGCGCCGCCCATGATCCGGTCCATCAGGAAGGCCGCGCGCGCCATGTAGCCGAGGTCTTCCAGAAGCAGGATGAACAGGAACAGGATCAGGATCTGCGGCAGGAAGATCAGCACCCCGCCGACGCCGCCGATCACCGCCTCGAGCAGGAAGCTGCGCAACAGGCTCTCGGGCAGATGCGCCGCGACGAAATCGGCAAGCGCGGCGAAACCGCCGTCGATCAGGTCCATCAGCGGCGCGGCCCAGGTGAAGACCGCCTGGAACATCACGAAAAGCAGCCCGAGCAGGAAGAGGAGGCCGAAGACCGGATGCAGCAGCACCTTGTCGATGCGATGGGTGACGGTGTCATGCTCGGGCGGCAGGGTCACGGCGCGCGCGATCAGCCGGTCGGCGGCGCGATGGCTCAGCCGCAGATCGGCGGCATCGGGCGGCGCCCAGAGGTTCGGCCCGTGCTCGGGCACGCCATCCGCGAGGCTCGCGTCGAGCTGGGCGAGCAGCGCCTCGAGCCCGCCCTTGCGCACCGCGGTCGAGGTCACGACCGGCACGCCGAGCTCCTCGGAAAGGGCATGGGCGTCGATCGCGATCTTCCGGTGACGGGCGATGTCGATCATGTTGAGCACGAAGATCATCGGCTGGCCGGTGGCGACGAGTTCCATCGCAAGCCGCAGCCCCGAGCGCGGGCTGACCGCATCGGCGACGACGATCAGGAGGTCAGGCGCCGGCTCGCCCGGGTGGCGGCCAAGCACGACATCGCGCGTCACCGCCTCGTCGGGGCTGCGCGCGCGCAAGCTATGGGTGCCGGGCAGGTCGATCAGGTCGATCCCGCGCCCCTCGGGCGTGGCGAAATGGCCGAGCTTGCGCTCGACGGTGACGCCGGAATAGTTGCCGACCTTCTGGCGCGAGCCGGTCAGCGCGTTGAACAGCGCGGTCTTGCCGCAGTTCGGCGGTCCGACGATCGCCAGACGGTATGTTTGCGGGTCTGTCATGGGCGGGTTATCGGCGCGGAAGGCTCGGAGGGCAAGATCAGGAGACCAGGATCGCCATCGCCTCGCGGCGGCGCAGCGCGACGGTGGTGCCGTTCACCCGCACCGCGATCGGGTCGCGCCCGAAGAGCCCCTCGTGCAGGATCCGCACCGCGGCCCCCTCGACGAAGCCCAGCTCGATCAGCCGGCGCTCCATTTCCTCGGCGGGAAGCGCGGCGGAATGGTCGAGCGCGGCGACGCGGAAGACATGGCCGGAAAACCCCTTGCTCATCTGCCCGAGCGGGTGGTGCTCGGCCTGCGGCGCGATGACGGCGTCGAAGGATTGCGGTGCGAGCATCATGGCGGCGTCCCCCTGCAGTGGCGGCGAGTCGGGCGCTTTGCGCGACATTGCTGGCCGATGGCTCCTTCTCGCTTATCCGACTGTTCCGGTCAAGAATGATCCGAGCGGTTTGGTCAGGAATGTGATGCGCCGCGATCGGGCGCGATCTGGGTGACGCGAGTGAACACCTTTGCCGGGGACAGGACAAGGGGCAGGTCATTGGGGGAGGTCATGGGGACCGCTTGCGTCGCCGCGCCGGGCGGCGCAGGATCGCCGCGTCAGGCGGAGGGGCGATGGACGGCGGTTCGGAGAGGCGGGGCGCGGCGCGCAGGGCGCCGGCGCGGGCGGCGCGCGGCGCGGCGGAGGAGATCGACGCGCTCTGGCGCGCGGGCGCCCCCGCGGCGCATCGGCGCGCGCTTGGCCAGGTGCTGACGCCGCCCGATCTCGCCGCGCTGATGGCGGGCTGGATCGCGCCTGCGCGCCCGGCGCGGGTGCTCGATCCGGCGCTTGGCACCGGGGTTCTGGCGCGGGCGATGGCGGCGGCGGTGCCGGGCGTCGCGGTCACCGGATGGGAAATCGACCCCGCGATCGCCGAGGCCGCGCGGGCGGCCTGCGCGCTTGAAGGGGTCGCGCTCGATCTCCGGCTCGGCGATTTTCTCGACGCGAAACCAGAGGGTTACGACGCGGTGATCGGCAATCCGCCGTGGCTGCGGCCGCGGGCTGGCAACGGGCTGCGCGCGCGGATCCGGGCGATGGCGGAGGCGACGGGCCTGCCGCTTGCCGGCCCGCTCAACGCCTATGCGCTTTTCGTGATCGCCGCCTGCGGGCAGCTGCGCCCCGGCGGGCGGGCGGCGTGTCTTCTGCCCGCGGAATGGG
>NZ_JBFXGV010000085.1:0-5335 GCF_050177655.1 Paenirhodobacter sp. | reverse complement strand
CGACCAATGCCTTCGGCGCGTCGTCGAAAAGCAGATGCGCCTCGTCGAAGAAGAAGACGAATTTCGGCTTGTCGGGGTCGCCCACCTCGGGGAGTTCCTCGAAAAGCTCGGAGAGCAGCCAGAGCAGAAAAGTCGCGTAAAGCCGGGGGCTTGACATCAGCTTGTCGGCGGCGAGCACATTGACCCGGCCGCGCCCGTCGGGCGCCAGCGTCATCATGTCGGCAAGATCGAGCGCCGGCTCGCCGAAGAATTTCGTCGCGCCCTGGTTTTCGAGCACCAGCAGCTGGCGCTGGATCGCCCCCACCGATTGCGGCGCGATATTGCCGTAGCGCAGCGCAAGTTCATCCGCCCGCTCGCCGACATGGGTCAGCATCGCGCGCAGATCGTTGAGATCGAGCAGCGCCAGCCCCTCGCTGTCGGCGAGGTGGAAGGCGATGTTGAGCACCCCCTCCTGCGCATCGGTCAGCTCGAGCAGCCGCGCGAGCAGAAGCGGCCCCATTTCGGAAATCGTCGTGCGCACCGGGTGCCCCTGCTCGCCGAACATGTCCCAGAAGGTGACCGAAAAATCGCGATAGCTCAGATCGTATCCGATCGTCTGCGCGCGTTTCAGGAAGGGTTCGTGCAGCTTGCCGGCCTCCGAACCCGCCATCGCGATGCCGCTCAGATCGCCCTTCACATCGGCCATGAAGACCGGCACGCCCGCGGTGGAAAAGGCCTCGGCCAGAACCTGCAGCGTGACCGTCTTGCCGGTGCCCGTCGCCCCCGCGATCAGCCCGTGGCGGTTGCCGTATTTCAGCAGCATCTGCTGCGGCGTGGCATAGCCCTCGCCGCCGCCGCCCACGAAGATCCCCGCCTCGGTCAGAACACCCGTCATCGCACCCGCGCCTCGTCTGTAACGCCCCGGTCTCCCGGGCAATTTCGCTCGCCGCCACAATACTTAATTAACCATTCCATGCCAGTCTTCATTCATCCCGTTCAAGCCGTTGCGCGGCGGGATACTTCCTCCCTGTCAGACTGGCCGCGCCCTTTGGCGCGGCTTTTTTCTGCCTTAAAACATGTACTTGGCATGTGGATAATTGCCTGTTGACCTGCGAGGAAATCCGAAATAGCGTTCGCGGCAATGACATAGTCGGCTAGGTCCGACAGGGGGAAGACGGGAAGGGTTCCGGCGACGGAACCCTTCTTTCAATTTGATGGATTTCCCCCGGCGCCGCCTCCCTGCCCCCAATCCGCCGCGCCCCCCGCGCCTCACGAAACTGTGGTGCGCTGCGAACCGGGACGCCCCGCCGGCGCGGCTCTTGGCCGATGACAGCGCCGGGGCGGCGTGGTAAGGGAGCGCAGTCCCCGTACAGGATGGAAAGAAAGATGACAGAGCTGACGAAGACCCTCGCAATCGCGCTGGCCCTGGGGCTGACCGCCGCCCCCGCCGCCTTTGCGCAGGACGCCGCCACCCCGGCGCCCGCAGCCGATACCGCCGCACCTGCGGCCGATGCCACTGCCACCCCCGCCGCGCCGGCCGATGCGACCGCGCCCGCCGCCGCCGCCCCGGCCGCGCCCACCCAGGCCGCGCCGGAAGGCCCCGGCACCCCCTATGTCCTGAAGACCGAGGGCGACTGGACGCTGCGCTGCTTCCGCACCGAGGACGGCAACGATCCCTGCGAAGTCTACCAGCTGCTCAAGGATGCGAACGGCAACAATATCGCCGACATCTCGATCGTCTCGCTGCCCGACGGCGGCCAGGCCGTCGCCGGTGCCACGATCATGACGCCGCTCGACACGATGCTGCCGCCCGGCGTCGCGATCAAGATCGACACCGCCGAGGCCAAGGCCTATCCGTTCATGTTCTGCGCCCCTCCGGGCTGCTTCGTGCGCTACGGCATGACCGCGGCCGAGCTCGACTCGCTGAAGAAGGGCAATTCCGCCACCGTCGCCGTGGTGCCGCTGAGCGCGCCGAACCAGAAGGTCGAGGTGAAGATGTCGCTCAAAGGCTTCACCGCCGCCTTCGCGGAACTCGGCAAGACCGGGTCGAAGGCGCCGGCGCAGAACTGATCTTCACGCATCACGTGAAGATCGCCGCGCAAGGCATTGAAAGAAAAAGCGCCGCCCCAAGGGGCGGCGTTTTCAGATCCGGCCCAGAACGAGCACCGCGTTGAGCCCGCCAAAGGCGAAGGCGTTCGAGATCACGGTGTCGACCCGCGCCTCGCGCGCCGCGTTCGGCACCACATCGAGCGCGCAATCGGGATCGGGCGCGGTGAAATTCACCGTCGGCGCGATCACGCCCTCGCGCAGCGCCAGCAGGCAGGCGGCAAGCTCGATCGCCCCGGTCGCGCCGATGCAATGGCCGTGCATCGCCTTCGTCGAGCTGACCGGAACGGAGGCCGCACGCGCGCCAAAAACGGCATGGATCGCCGCCGCCTCGGTGCGGTCGTTCGCCGCCGTGCCGGTGCCATGCGCGTTGATATAGCCGATCGCCTCCGCATCGACGCCCGCGTCGGCGAGCGCGCCGCGCATCGCCCGCGCCGCGCCCTCGACCGAGGGCATGACGATGTCGCCGGCATCCGAGGTCATGCAGAAGCCCTTGATCTCGGCCAGGATTTCGGCGCCGCGCGCCTGCGCACCTTCAAGCGATTCCAGCACATAGACGCCGGCGCCCTCGCCCTGCACCATGCCGTTGCGGCCCAGGCTGAACGGGCGGCAGCCGTCGGGCGACATCACCCGCAGCCCCTCCCAGGCCTTCAGCCCGCCGAAGTTCAGCATCGATTCCGCCCCGCCCGCGAGCATGCCATCGGCCATGCCCGAACGGATCATCTGGAAGGCGAGGCCGATCGCGTGGTTCGAACTCGCACAGGCCGTCGCCACCGAAAAGGCCGGCCCCATCAGCCCCCAATCCATCGTCAGATGCGAGGCGGCGGCATTGTTCATCAGCCGCGGCACGGTGAAGGGATGGACACGGTTCTTGCCCTCGGCAAAGACCGCGCGAAAGGCGTCGTTCACCGTCTGATTGCCGCCGCCCGCGGTGCCGATCACCGCGCCCCAGCGCATCGGATCGCCCGGCACCTGCGCCAGCCCCGCCTGTGCCATCGCCTCGCGCGCGGCGACAAGGGCGAATTGCGTGAACCGGTCGTAAAGCGAGAGTTTCGTGCGATCGAAAAGCGCCTCCGGGTCGAAGCCCTTCACCTGCGCGCCGATCCGCACGCTCAGCCGCTCGACATCGGGAAATTCGAGCGGCCCGATCGCCGTGCGCCCCGAGGCCAGGGCCGCCAGCGTGCCGGGAAAATCGGAGGCGAGCGCGTTGACCGTTCCGGCCCCGGTGATGACGACGCGCCGCATCGGTCAGGCGACCGCCGTCGAGGGCCCGCCGCCGGAGATCAGCCGCTCGACCGCGCGCACGATCGCGCCGACCGAGGAAATGTCGAAATCGGTCTGCGTCGGTTCGTTCGCGTTGAAGGGCACGGTCACGCCGAAGGTCTCCTCGATCGCGAAGATCATCTCGACGAGGCCGAGGCTGTCGAGCCCCAGTTCATCGAGCGTCATTTCGGGGCGCACCTCTGCGGGTTCGAGCACCGCCTCGCGAGCGATGATGGAAATGATCTCATTCTGCACGTCGGGCCTCATCTCTGCCGTTACTTCGCGCCCCCCTTTTCCGTCAGCTTTGCAACAGTTTCGCGAAGCTCGGCCACTTGCGCAAACAATCTCGTCAGGCGGCGGATGTTTTTCCAGGCCTCGACATGGGTTTCCATCTTGATCGCCGGAGAACCGAGCAGCACGCGCCCCGCCGGCGCGTTGGAGAAGATCTTCGTCGCCCCGCCCGCGATCACGTCGTCACCGACGAAGATATTGTCGCTGACGCCGCATTGGCCCGCAAGCACGACGCGATTGCCGATCCGGCTCGACCCGGCGATGCCGACCTGACCGCAAAGCAGGCAATCCTCGCCGACCTGGACGTTGTGGCCGACATGCACGAGGTTGTCGAGTTTCGTTCCGCGCCCGATCGTGGTGGCGCGCACCGTGCCGCGGTCGATCGCGGTATTCGCGCCGATCTCGACATCGTCGCCGATCTCGACCGTGCCGAGGGAGTGGATCCGGGTCCAGTGCTGTTCGCGGATCTCGGCGCGCTGGCCGAGCGTCTCGCGGATTTCCTCGACGCCGGATTTCTCGGGGGTGACGAAGGAGAAGCCGTCCGAGCCGATCACCGCCCCGGGCTGGCAGATGAAACGATCCCCGATCGTGACGCGCGCACCGATCTTTACGCCTTGCAAGACAAGGGCTTGCGCGCCGATCTTCACATGCTCGGAAATCACCACCTGCGCCGCGATCCGGGCGCCCGGGCCGATCACCACACCGCGCCCGATCACCACGAAGGGGCCGATCGCCGCGCCTTCGCCGATCTCGGCCGTGGGGTCGATCACCGCGGTGGGATGAATGCCGGGCGCGATCTCGGGGCCCGGGTCGAAGGCCTTCGAGAGCCCCGCCATCGCCAGCCGCGGCCGTTCGACGAAGATCGCCGCCTTCAGCCCGAGCGCGCGCCAGTCCGCCCCCTCGGCGAGCAGCGCCGCCTGCGCCTGTCCCGCCGCAATCCCGGCCTCGTATTTCGCGCTCATGGCGAGGGCGAGCTGGTGCGGCCCCGCGGCCTGCGGCTCCGCCGCGCCCTCGATCGGCAGGCTGAGTTCGCCCTCGGCGCGCGCGCCAAGCGCCTTCGCAATGGTTTCGACGGTCTGGC
Organism: Paenirhodobacter sp.; assembly: GCF_050177655.1. Taxonomy (NCBI): domain Bacteria; kingdom Pseudomonadati; phylum Pseudomonadota; class Alphaproteobacteria; order Rhodobacterales; genus Paenirhodobacter; species Paenirhodobacter sp. The sequence goes on along the minus strand of NZ_JBFXGV010000085.1, from coordinate 615 downwards.
CCATGCCCGCTCCTCCGGTCGCCGCGCCCGCAGGGGGCGCCCCAACGACTTAATTCGAGAGCACCGGCAATTCCACCCCCGCCTTTTCCAGCGCGGCAAAGAGCGCGGCATCCCGCCCGTAGACATCCTTGCGATATTCGATCCGGCCGCGCGCATCGGGCCAGGCGGTGAAATAGACCAGATGCACCGGCACCGGGGTCTCGAGCTTCACCGTCGTCTCCCGCCCGCTGCGCAGCACCTTCTGGAAATAGCCCTCGGGGTCGTCCGTCTGCGGCGCCAGCAGCGCATAGGCCAGATCGAAGGGGCGGCCCACGCGGATGCAGCCGTGGCTGAAGGCGCGCACGTCCTTCTGGAACAGCGACTTCGAGGGCGTGTCGTGCAGATAGATGTTGTAGGGGTTCGGGAACAGGAATTTCACCAGGCCAAGCGCATTGCCGTTCGACGGCGGCTGCTTCATCGCGAAGGGGAAGTTCTTCGAATTGTAGGCCGCGAAATTCACCGCCGAGCGCGGCACGGTGCGGCCGCGGCTGTCGACGAGGTTGATATGCGCCGCCGCGTTCGGGTTGCGCTGCATCATCGGCAGGTATTCCTTGAAGGTGTTCGAGCGCGGCACCG
>NZ_JBFXGV010000084.1:0-5691 GCF_050177655.1 Paenirhodobacter sp. | reverse complement strand
ACCGTCGCGGTGTGTTCCGCTTCGGTGAGGCGCTGTTTACGGATCACCGCCAAACTCCGCAACCCCCTTTTTCCAAAAAATCGCAACTTCCCAACAGAAACCCACAAAATCCCTTGTTTCGTTGAACCCCCAGGATGAACTTTTTCGCACCCCGGCCGCACTGAAAGACGACGCGAACAAAAGTTGCGCGAAGCACCCGGAGAAACGACAGAATATTGAGGCCATGCCCTTACGGAAGCGCAGACGGGGACGAGTCACCCCGCACAAACGGAGCGCAAAAACCGAGTCAGGGCTTCAGCAGGGCCGCATATTTCGGCTCGAAGCTGCGGCTGATCGGTTCGGCTGCGGCGCCGATCGCCACGATCCAGGGATCGGAATGCCCCGCCAGCAGCCGACGCCGTGCGTGCGGGGCGAGGTTGACCCGGGCCACCAGCTGCTCGACCAGCCGCGCAGGCGCGGTGCTGCACAGGATGATCGCCTCCGGATCGAGCGCGAGTCGCAGCGCATCGGCAAGCCAGCCAAGCCCCGCGGCCGCCGCGTCGAGCCAGGGCTCGATCTCCGCCATGCGCGCCGTGAACAGCGCTTCGATTCGCGCGGCCAGCTGCGGATCGGCCGGATCGAGACCGACTCGCGCATAGAACTCGCCCAGCGCGACCTGCCGCTCGATCGTCAGATCCCCCCCGCCCAGCGGCCGGATCATGCCGATTTCGCCGGCATCGCCCCGTTGGCCACGATAAAGTTCGCCATTCAGGATCAGCCCCGCCCCCAGACCGTAGCCGAGATAGAGGCAGACCGCATTGCGCAGCCCATGCGCCCGCCCGGTCAGCTTTTCCGCGATCGCGGCGGCGGCGGCGTCGTTCTGGATATTGGTCTCGAGCCCGGTCTCGCGTGCGAGGATCTGCGCGAGCGGAAACTCCTGCCAGCGCGCCATCGTGTAATCGTCGCGCGCCTGCCGCGCCTCGGGGCTGAAGGGCCCCGGCATCGCGATACCAAGGCCGACGGTGCGTTCCTCCGCCTCCGGGTGCCGATGGGCAAGCTCGCTCCGCGTCTCGCGGATCAGGCGCGCGAGGATCTTCAGCCCCGCCTCAGGCTCGGAGGGCAGAATCGCCCGCTCGCGGCGCAGCACGATCTCCCCCACGAGGTTCATCACCACGCAGCGCGCGACGTGCCGGTCGATCTGGACCCCGATCGAGAACGCCCCGAAGGGCGCGAGGTCATAGGGCGTCGCCGGCTTGCCGCGCCCCTCCTTCACCACCTCGCGCGCGATCACCAGACCCGCCGCCTGCAGCTCGTCGATGATGTTGGAAAGCGTCTGCTTCGCCAGCCGCGTGGCGCGCGCGAGATCGGCGCGCGAGAGCGCCCCGTTCACCCGGATCGCGTCGATCACGACGCGCCGGTTGTGCACGGCGGCGGCGCCCGAGCTGGTGCCGGACATCGCGCGGATCGAGGGCGGTTTGGCGTTCATGAAAAAACATTGACAGGTGACGGCAACCGACGCAATCATTAAGTCCACCATCTGGACTAAATTGCCGGAAGAGCTTTCACCGGGTGGCATGATGCAACTTCGGCCGCGTATCGCGGCCCGCGATCCGACAGGAGAGAGAGATGAAATTCATGCTGCGCACTGCCCTGATGGCCGCCACCGCGCTCACGGCGGCCTCGGTCACCGCCGCGCAGGCGGAAACCACGCTCAACGCGCTCTTCATGGCGCAGGCGGCCTATAGCGAAGACGACATCCGCGCGATGACCGCGGGCTACGAGGCCGCCCATCCCGACGTCAAGATCAACCTCGAATTCGTCCCCTACGAGGGGCTGCACGACAAGACCGTGCTCGCGCAGGGGGCGGGCGGTGGCTATGACGTCGTGCTCTTCGACGTGATCTGGCCCGCGGAATTCGCGACGAACAACGTGCTCGTCGACGTCAGCGACAAGATCACGCCCGAGATGAAGGCCGGTGTGCTGCCCGGCGCCTGGACCACGGTGACCTATGACGGCAAGGCCTATGGCATGCCCTGGATTCTCGACACCAAGTATCTCTTCTACAACAAGGCTATGCTGAAGAAGGCCGGGATCGAGACGCCGCCCGCGACCTGGGCCGAGCTTGCCGCCGACGCGCAGAAGATCAAGGATGCCGGCATCGTGCAGTATCCGATCGCCTGGAGCTGGTCGCAGGCGGAGGCGGCGGTCTGCGACTATACCACGCTGCTGAGCGCCTATGGCGGCGACTTCATCAAGGACGGCAAGCCCGACTTCCAGAACGGCGGCGGTCTCGAGGCGCTGAAATACATGGTCGCGAGCTATACCGGCGGGCTGACCAATCCGAACTCGAAGGAATTCCTCGAGGAGGACGTGCGCAATGTCTTCCAGAACGGTGACGCCGCCTTCGCGCTGAACTGGACCTATATGTACAACCTCGCCAATGACCCGGCGCAGAGCAAGGTCGCGGGCGATGTCGGCGTGGTGCCGGCGCCGGGGGTCGAGGGCGTCTCGAAAGCCTCGGCGGTGAACGGCTCGATGGGGCTTGGCGTCACCACCACCTCGAAACACCCGTCTGAGGCCTGGGACTTCATCACCTACATGACCTCGCAGCCGGTGCAGAACCAGTATGCGAAGCTGAGCCTGCCGATCTGGGCGAGCTCCTACACCGATCCGGCGGTCACCACCGGGCAGGAGGAGCTGCTCGCCGCGGCCGGTGTCGGCCTTGCGGCGATGTATCCGCGCCCGATGACGCCGCATTACCAGGAGATGTCGATGGCGCTGCAGCAGGCGATCCAGGAATCGCTGCTTGGCACTTCGACGCCCGAGGATGCGCTGAAGGCCGCGGCCGAGAACAGCGGCCTCTGAGCCCCGCTTCCGGGCGCGCCGCAACCGGCGCGCCCGCCCCCGATCCCCCAGTTCCGAACCGAGGTCGATCCTCATGTCCACCGAACGCATTCCCCTGCGTGTCTGGTTGCTGATGCTGCCGCTCCTCCTGGTGATGCTGGCGGTGATCGGCGCGCCCTTCTTCGAGACGCTTCGGCTTTCGCTCAGCGATGCGCGCCTCGTCGGTTCGGGCGGCGAGTTCGTCGGGCTGCGCAATTTCACCAAGATGCTCTCGAACAGCGCCTTCCAGTCGGCGTTCTGGACGACGCTGCGCTTCAGCCTCTGGTCGGTCTCGGCCGAGCTGGTGCTGGGTGTGCTCGTCGCGCTGCTGCTCGATCAGCCGTTTTATGGCCGCACCATCCTGCGCGCGCTGCTGATCCTGCCCTGGGCCTTGCCCACGGTGGTGAACGCGACGCTCTGGCGGCTGATCTACAACCCCGAATATGGCGCGCTCAACGCAGCCCTCACCCAGATTGGCTTGCTCGAGAGCTACCGCTCCTGGCTGGGGGAGCCGGGCACCGCGATGGCGGCGCTGATCGTCGCCGACGTGTGGAAGAACTTCCCCCTCGTCGCACTGATCGCCTTGGCCGCGCTGCAGGCGATCCCGCGCGACATCCGCGCCGCGGCTGTCGTCGATGGCGCGAATGTCTGGCGCCGGTTCCGCCATGTCACCCTGCCCTATCTGCTTGGCCCGCTGATGGTGGCGCTGGTGCTGCGCACGATCGAGGCCTTCAAGGTCTTCGACCTGATCTGGATCATGACGCGGGGCGGGCCGGCCAACACCACCCGCTCGCTCTCGATCCTCGTCTATCAGGAGGCCTTCGCCTTTCAGCGCGCGGGCTCGGGCGCCTCGCTCGCGCTCATCATCACGCTGATGATCACCGTGCTCGCCGTCGCCTATCTCGCGATCATCCGTCGCCTCGCCGGGGAGGGCCGCTGATGGAACACCGCTCGCTCGCCTATCGCATCTTTCTCCATGTCATGGCGCTGCTCGTCGCGCTCGCGATCCTCGCACCGCTGCTGTGGCTCTTCGTGATGAGCGTGTCCTCGAATGCCGATCTCTCGGCGAAACCGCTGCACTGGTGGCCCGAGACGCTCGATTTCTCGCGCTATGGCGCGTTGCTCGACCAGGCGGTGAATTCCGCGGGCGGCGCCTTCCTCGCCTCGCTGCGCAATTCGATCGAGGTGGCGAGCATGGCCACCGTCGCGGCCCTCGCCGTCGGCGTGCCCGCGGGCTGGGCCGCCTCGCGCAATCCGCGCCTTGGCTGGACGCTCGGCGCGGTGATCGCCACCTATATGCTGCCGCCCGTCGCGCTTTCGGTGCCGCTTTACCTGATCCTCGCGCGGTTCGGGCTGCTCAACAATGTCTTCGGCCTCGCGCTTGTTTATCTGAGCATCCTCGCCCCCTTCGTCACCTGGCTGCTGAAGGCCGGCTTCGACCCGATCCCGCGCGATCTCGAACAGGCCGCCGCGATCGACGGCGCGCGGCTCGATCAGGTGCTGCGCATCGTGATCCTGCCGCTCGCGCTGCCGGTGATCGCCACCGCGCTGATCTTCGCCTTCCTGCTCGCCTGGGACGAATTCTTCTACGCGCTTCTCTTCACCTCGAACCAGCAGGCGAAGACGCTCAGCGTCGCGATCGCCGATCTCGCCGGGGGGAGGGTCTCCGACTACGGGCTGATCGCCACCGCGGGCGTGATTGCCGCGCTGCCGCCCGTCGCCATCGGTTTTCTCATGCAACGCGCCCTGATCTCGGGGCTGACCAACGGAGGCGTCAAAGGATGACGGCCGCATTCGCAACCAAAAACCCCGTGCTCGAGGCGCTGCACGCCGAAATGGCGCGGCAGATGGCCGACAGCCGCGCGAGCCTTGCGCAGAATGCCGCGCAGGCGCGCGCCATCGCGGAAACGATCACCCGCAACGGGCGGCTCGTACTGCTGGGCATGGGCGGCTCGCATGCGGTGGGGCGCACGCTGACGCCCTGCTACCGCGCGCTTGGCATCGACGCCGTGACGCTGCCGCTTTCGGAACAGCTCGATCAGCCTCTGCCGCTGGCCGGGCGCACCGTTCTGGTGACCTCGCAATCGGGCGAAAGCGCCGAAGTGCTGCGCTGGTTCGCCGAGGGGCACGCCCCCGCCGATGCTTTCGGCCTGACGATGCAGGCCGAGTCCTCGCTTGCCCGGCTCGCGCCCTGTCTGGTCGGCGCCGGAGGATCGGAGATCCCCTTCGCCGCGACGCGCTCGCTCACCGTGACGCTCGCGCTGCATGCGGCGGTGCTCGCCGCGCTCGGTGCCGATCTTGCCGCGGTCGAGGCGGTGATCGCCGCCGATCCGCAGCCCGAGATTTCCGCCGCACTGGCGAAGATGGCCGGCGTGCGCACGATCGTCACCTCGGGGCGCGCGCAGCAGGGCGTGGCCGAGGCCCTCGCGCTTGGCCTCACCGAGCTGTCGCGCTTGCCCTGTTTCAGCCTCGAGGGCGGCCAGCTGCGCCACGGCCCCGTCGAGATGCTCGCCCCCGAGGTCGGCGTCGTGATGTTCCGCGACGCGGGCCCCTCGGCGACCTATGTCACCAGCCTCGCGGAGTTTGTGCTGCGCACGAGCGCCTCGCCGCTGGTGATCTTCGACGCCTCGGGCCTCGCCCCCGTCGAGGGCGCCTGCACCGTGCCCTGCCCGCCCGGCACCGGCCTTGCGGCAAGCTTCGCGCTCCTGCCCGCGGCGCAGCATTTCATGGTGGACTTCGCCGCCTCCCGCGTGCCCGATGTCGGCACGCCGCTGCGCTCCTCCAAGGTGACGAAGGTCGAATGATGCGCCCGCTCGCCACCCTCGGCAA
>NZ_JBFXGV010000083.1:0-5711 GCF_050177655.1 Paenirhodobacter sp. | reverse complement strand
GCGGTGATCGCCGAGGCGACGCGCAAACTGGTGCTCGATCGGGCGCGCGAGATCGGCTATCGGCCCAATCCCTTCGCGCAAAGCCTGATCACCAAGAAAACCCAGATCGTCGGCATGGTGGTGTCGGATCTGACCAACCCGTTCTACCCCGAGGTGATGACCCGGCTGACCAGCCTGCTGCAAAAGCAGGGGATGAATGTGATGCTGGCCTCGGCGGTGCAGTCCGACGGGATCGACGAGGCGGTCGATCTGTTGCTCAGCTATCAGCCCGATCTGATGATCGTGCTGGCGACCAATCTGAAATCGCATGCCCGCGAGCGCTGCGAGGCGGCGGGTGCGCCGGTGATCTTCTTCAACCGGCTGTCCGAGGACGGGCAGGGCTATGGCGTGTCGTGCGACAATGTCGCGGGCGGGCGGCAGGCGGCGGCCTATCTGATCGAGCGCGGCCACCGCGAGCTGCTCTATGTCTCGGCCTTCAAGGATGCCTCGACCAATGTCGAGCGCCGGCAGGGGTTTTGCGACGAGACGGTGCGGCTGGGCTGTGCGGCGCCGCAGGTGATCGAGGCCGGGCGCTTTACCTATGAGGCGGGCTATGAGGCCGGGCTGGCGGTCAAGGACCTGCCGCGGCGCCCCGACGGGGTGCTTTGCGCCAGCGATATCGTCGCCATCGGCTTTGTCGAGGGGGTGCAAGAGGGGCTGGGCCTGCGCGTCCCCGAAGATATTTCGGTCATCGGCTACGACAATATCGCGATGTCGGGCTGGCCCTCGCACCGGCTGACCACCGTGCCCCAGCCGATCGACGCGATGATGCAGGCCACCTTGCAGGTCGCCTCGGAACTGGCCGCCTCGCGCCCGGTGGCGCAGCGCGTGCTGCATATTCCCCCCGGCGCGCTGGTCGAGCGGCGCACCGTCAAGGACAGGAGACAGCCATGACCGCCCAGACCGATCTGTTCCTTCGCCTTGTGCAGGGCCACAAACCCGATTGCGCGCTTTCGTTTGCGGGCACGGCGCCGGCGGCGGTGGCCTGTCCCGAGGTGCTGGCCGCGACGCTGGGGTCAGAGGCTCTGGCGCGTTACGCCGAGGCCTGCCGACCCGTGTATGAGGACCTGCGCCGGATCATCGGCCAGATTTCGGGCCTGTTGATCCTGGCGCAGCTGACCGCGCAGCGCGAGATCCGCGATCTGCCCGAATATGGCGCCTGCACCGCGCGGATGGCGCAGGCGCAGGCCCGGCTCGAGGCGCTGAGCGCGGGCTCCGAGGCGCAGGCGCACAAGGATCAGCTGCTGGCCGCGCTGGCTTTTTCACGCCTTGCGATGGGAACGTTCTCAGGGCGCGCCGCCGGTGATGCGGGCGACGCCGATCTGGACCGCGCGGGGCTGCAAATCAAACGCGCCTACGCGCATCTGCAGGCCGCCTCGGCGCAGCGGGCGGGGCTGGAAATGGTCGATCTGTCGCTGGCGTGCTGTTGCGGGGCGCATTGAGGCGACGGTCGGGAACAGGGTTTCAAGGAGGAGAAAATGGCTGATTATTCCATCTGGGTGCTCGAGTACTGCTATGTGCCGAACTACCACAAAAGCGGCGTGCTCTACGGCGCGCACAACCAAGGCTACGTCAAGCTGCCCTATTGCTATGTGGTGATCAAGGGCAAGGGCCATGTCGCCATGGTCGATGTCGGCTATAACGACAAGGCCTATGGCAAGACGCTGGGCGATCGCTTCGGGGTCGAGAACTGGCGCGATCCGAAAACCGTGCTGGCCGAGATCGGCATCGCCCCCGAAGAGGTCGATACCTGCTTCATCACGCATGCGCATTTCGACCATTTCGGCAATGTCGAGGATTTCCCCAACGCCAAATTCTACATTCAGGAACGCGAGATCTCGAAATGGGTCTGGGCGATGTCGCTGCCCGACCGGATGCGCTGGATGATGGTGGCAATGGACCCGGGCGATATCGTGCGCGGGGTCGATCTGGCGCGCGACAAGCGGCTGGTGACGGTGGATGGCGCGCTCGAGGATGTGCTGCCGGGGATCGACCTGCATGCGGCGCCCGACAGCCACACCTGGGGCTCGATGTGGGTGACGGTGCGCAATGACGGTCAGGCGACGTCGCAAGACAGCTGGGTGCTGGCCGGCGATCTGGTCTATCAATTCGAGAACCTCGCGGGTGACGGCGCCGTCGTCGATGTCGACACGATGTATACGCCGGTCGGTCTGGCGGTGGGCAGTCAGGCCAATCTGGTGCTCGCGACCGAAGAGATGATGTCGCAGGTCGGCTACGAGGCGCGCCGGGTGATCCCGATCCACGAGGATCGGCTGAAGGATACCTTCCCCTCGCGCATCTCGTCCCAAGGGCTGCGGATCACCGAGATCTGTCTGGCCGACGGCGACGCGTCGAAGGTGTCGTGATGGCCGCGCCGCAGACCATCGCGATCGTCGGCGCCGGGCTGGTGGGGTCGGGCTGGGCGCTTGTCTTTGCGCGGGCGGGGTTCCGGGTGAAGGCCTATGATCCGGCCCCCGAGGTGCGCGCCGGGATCCTGCCTTGGGCACGCGAGAGCCTGGCCGATCTGGCCGAGGTCGGTCTGGTTAGCGATGCCGAGGCCATTCTGGCGCGGATCTCGGTGCATGACGATCTGGCCGCGGCGGTGGCGGGGGCGGTCTATGTGCAGGAATCGGTCTTCGAGACGGTGGCGGCCAAGACCGAGGTCAGCCTTGCGCTGGATGCGGTGATCGGGCCGCAGACCATCGTCGGCTCGTCCTCGTCGGGCATTCCCGCCTCGCAGTTCACCGAGGGCTGCCGCCAGCGCGCGCGCTTCATGATCGCGCACCCCGTCAACCCGCCGCATCTGGTGCCCGTGGTCGAGATCGTGCCCGCGCCCTGGACCGCGCCCGAGGCGGTCGCGCAGGTGGTCGATCTGATGCGCGCGGTCGAGCAGGCGCCGGTGCGCCTGACGCGCGAGATCGACGGCTTCGTTCTGAACCGGTTGCAGGGCGTTTTGCTCAACGAGGCCTGGGCGCTTTACGAAGATGGGATCGCCAGCCTCGCCGATATCGACGCGACGCTGTCGCAGGGCCTGGGTCTGCGATGGGCCTTCATGGGGCCGTTCGAGACGATCGACCTGAACGCGCCCGGCGGGATCGCGGATTATGCGGCGCGGTTGCGCGGGCTTTATGCCGGCATGTTGCGCCCGGCGCGCGGGCCCTGGCCCGATGCGGTGATCGCCCGGGCCACCGACGAGCGGCGCGCATCGCTGCCCGCCGCGGATCTGGCGCAGCGGCGCGCCTGGCGCGATGCCAAGCTCTCGCGGCTGGTTGCCTTCAAGAAATCGCAAGGCCTGTCCGCCTGAGCGGACGGCCCCTCCAATAGACTGAACACAAAGGAGAAAACACATGTCTGTGACATATCTCAAGCGCGGCAAACCCGAGGCGGATCGGGCCGAGGATGACGCCAAGACGCGCGCCGCCGTCGAGGCGATCCTGCGCGATATCGAGACCCGCGGCGATGCCGCCGTGCGCGAGCTGTCCGAGAAATTCGACCATTACACGCCGCCGGCCTTTCGCCTGAGCGCGGACGAGATCGCGGCGCTGATCGCGCAACTCTCCGAGCGCGAGATCGCCGATATCAAATTCGCGCAAGAGCAGGTGCGCAATTTCGCGCAGGCGCAGCGCGACACGATGCTCGACCTCGAGATCGAGACCCTGCCGGGCGTGATCCTGGGGCACAAGAATATCCCGGTGCAATCGGTCGGCTGCTATGTGCCCGGCGGCAAGTTTCCGATGGTTGCCTCGGCGCATATGTCGGTGGCCACGGCCTCGGTGGCGGGGGTGCCGCGGATCATCGCCTGCACGCCGCCGTTTCAGGGCAAGCCGAACCCGGCGGTGATCGCCGCGATGCATTTCGGCGGCGCCCATGAGATCTATGTGCTGGGCGGGATTCAGGCGATCGGCGCGATGGCGATCGGCACCGAGACGATCGAGCCGGTGCATATGCTGGTCGGTCCCGGCAATGCCTTCGTGGCCGAGGCCAAGCGCCAGCTGTTCGGGCGCGTCGGCATCGACCTTTTCGCCGGTCCGACCGAGACCATGGTGATCGCCGACGACACGGTCGATGCCGAGCTGTGCGCCACCGATCTGCTGGGGCAGGCCGAGCATGGCTATAACTCGCCCGCGGTTCTGGTCACCAATTCGATGAAGCTGGCGCAGGCGACGCTGGCCGAGATCGACCGGCTGCTCGAGATCATCCCCACCGCCGCCACCGCGCGCGTCAGCTGGGCCGATTATGGCGAGGTCATCGTCTGCGACAGCTATGACGAGATGCTCAATGTCGCCAATGACATCGCCTCGGAACATGTGCAGGTGATGACCGATCGCGACGACTGGTTCCTCGAGCACATGCACTCTTACGGCGCGCTGTTCCTCGGGCCGCGCACCAATGTCGCCAATGGCGACAAGGTGATCGGCACCAACCACACCCTGCCGACCAAGAAGGCGGGGCGCTATACCGGCGGGCTTTGGGTGGGCAAGTTCCTGAAAACCCACAGCTATCAAAAGGTCACGACCGATGAGGCGGCGACGCTGGTGGGCGAATATGGCTCGCGGCTGTGCATGCTTGAGGGCTTTGTCGGCCATGCCGAGCAATGCAACATCCGGGTGCGCCGCTATGGCGGGATCAACGTGCCCTATGGGGCCGCCGCACCCTATCGCGAGGCGGCGGAATGAGGGCTGCGGGTCCCAGCTTCCGTCTGGATGGCAAGCGGGCGCTGGTGACCGGGGCGGGGCGGGGCATCGGCCTCGCCATCGCGCAGGCCTTTGCCCGGGCGGGCGCCGAGGTGACCCTGTGCGCCCGCACCGCCCCCGAGATCGAGGCGGCGGCCGCGGCACTGTGCGCCGAGGGGCTGGTGGCCACGGCGCTGGCGCTGGATGTCACCGATGTGGCCGCGTTCGAGGCCGCGATCGAGGCCCGCCCGGCCTTTGATATCTTCGTCAACAATGCCGGCACCAACCGGCCCAAGCCGCTGTCCGAGGTGACCGAAGAGGATTACGACGCGGTGATGGGGCTGAACCTGCGCGCGGCGGTGTTTTGCGCGCGCGCCGTGACGCGGCAGATGGTTGCCGCGGGGCAGGGCGGCTCGGTCATCAACATGTCCTCGCAGATGGGCCATGTCGGCGCCCGCGACCGCACGCTTTATTGCGCCTCGAAATGGGCGCTCGAGGGGTTCACCAAGGCGCTGGCGGTCGAGCTGGGCGGGCAGGGCATCCGCGTCAACACGATCTGCCCGACCTTCATCGAGACGCCGATGACCAAACCCTTCTTCGACAACCCCGAGTTCCGCGCCGCGGTGCTCTCGAAGATCAAGCTGGGCCGGCTGGGTCTGGTCGAGGATATCACCGGCGGCGCGGTGTTTCTGGCCTCGGACGCGTCGTCGCTGATGACCGGCTCGGCGCTGATGCTGGACGGCGGCTGGACGGCGGATTAGGTGTTTGATCCCACGGTTTGATGGTGTGATCCTTTCGCAGGAATTGAAGGATGCCATATGGGACAAGTTCGTCACGGAAGCGCCACGACCACGCACGCCGTCAGAACAGCAATACACCCACATTCTCCAAGTAAGTCGCTGATTTCGCTGTCGTAATCGTGATATTTCGCATATAAATCATGGCGTTGACGGCTGCGAGGGGCGCGTTTCATGGATCACCTGGAGGGTGCGGGCTTGG
>NZ_JBFXGV010000082.1:0-5856 GCF_050177655.1 Paenirhodobacter sp. | reverse complement strand
CGGTGGGGCGGTGTTCTACGGCGCGTTCAAATGGCTCGACGACGGCAAGAACGCCTCGAACGCCGAGATCCTCGCCGCCGGGCTTGCGGTGATCGTGGTCTATATCCTGGCGCTGCTCGACAAGGGCTGAAGATCAACGCGATGAGCCGGCTTGCGCAGCAGGTGGTGATCGTGCTGATCCCGCCGCTCGCGCTGATCTTCCTCGTGCTCGGCACGATCTTCCTTGGCGTCGCGACGCCGACCGAAGGCGGTGCGATGGGCGCGGTGGGCGCGCTGATCCTTTCGGCGGTCAAAAGCCGGCTGACGATGGGGGTGGTGCGCGATGCGCTGGCCGCCACCACGCGGCTTTCGGCCTTCGTGATGTTCATCCTGCTCGGTGCGCGGGTGTTCTCGCTCACCTTCTACGGGGTGAACGGGCATCTCTGGGTCGAGCATCTGCTCACCTCGCTGCCGGGCGGTGAACTGGGCTTCCTGCTCGTCGTCTCGCTTCTCGTCTTCTTCCTCGCCTTCTTCCTCGATTTCTTCGAGCTCGCCTTCATCATCGTGCCGCTGCTGGCACCGGCGGCCGAGGCGATGGGGATCGACCTGATCTGGTTCGGCGTGATCCTCGGCGTGAACATGCAGACGAGCTTCATGCACCCGCCCTTCGGCTTTGCGCTGTTCTTCCTGCGCTCGGTCGCGGCGAAGGAGCCCTATGCCGACAAGGTGACGGGCAAGATGATCGCACCGGTGAAGACCTCGCAGATCTACTGGGGGGCGGTGCCTTTCGTCTTCATCCAGATCGCGATGATCGCCATCGTGATCGCCTTCCCGGGGATGGTGATGCATTACAAGGGCAAGCCGGTCGACACCTCGAACGTGAGCTTCACCGTGCCGGATCTGGGTGGTCTGGGCGGCGGGCTTGGCGGCGGTCTGGGCGTGCCGGGGGGCCTTGGCCTGCCGCCGCTCGGCGCGCCGGGCGCGGCGCCGGGGGCTGCGGCCCCGGGGGCCTCGGGCATTCCCGCGCCGGGCGGGCTTGGCGGTCTGCCGCCGGGGCTTGGCGGAGCGACGCCCGCCACACCGGGTGCGGCCAATGGCACGCCGCAGGAGCCGCCGCAGGGCGGGGGCGCGAGCCTCGGCATCCCGGCCCCGATGGGGCTTGGCGGAAACCCGATCGGGAACTGAGATCAAACGGCGGCCGAGAGGCCGCCGTTTTCCGTTGGATGCTGTGGATTGACCGCAGCCGGGGGCTTGGCTAGCACGGGGGCGGGCCTTTGCAGGAGATCGGGATGACGTGGACACTGGCGATCGGCGAGCGCTGCTATTCAAGCTGGAGCCTGCGCGGCTGGCTCCTTTTCGACGCCTTCGGCCTGCCGGTGGAGACCGTCACCGCGCCGCTCTACAGCGATGATTTCGCGCGGGTGCTCGCGGATTTCGCCCCGGCGCGGACGGTGCCTGCCGCGCGGCTTGGCGAGACGGTGATCTGGGACAGTCTCGCGCTTGCCGAGGAGCTGGCGAGCCGCCACCCCGAGGCCGGCCATTGGCCCGCCGACCCCGCGCAGCGCGCCGCGGCGCGCTCGATGGCGGCGGAGATGCATTCGGGTTTTGCCGCGCTGCGCGGGCATTGCGCGATGAACCTGCGCACCGCCTATCGCGATGTGCCGGTGCCCGACGCGGTGCGCGCCGATCTCGACCGGATCGAGCGGCTCTGGGCGGGGGCGGAGGGCTGGCTTTTCGGCGCCTACAGCGCGGCGGATGCCTTCTTTGCCCCGGTCGCAATGCGGATCGCGGGCCATGACCTGCCGGTGAGCGCAGGCGCGCGGGCCTATGTGCGCCGCCACCTCGCGCATCCGTCGCTGCGGCGCTGGGCGGAGCTGGGCCGCGCGGTCGATCCGGTGCTTGGCGCCTATGACCGCGACTGGCCGCAGGTCGACTGGCCGCAGGCGTAAGGCCCCCGGCCAAAGAAAACGCGCCGCGCGGGGCGCCGTTTCGTATTGGGGACGTGATACCACGTGTCAATCTTGATCGGAGCAACCAGATTGACCCAGATCCTGTTTGAGGGCGAACTTTTTGCGGATTACCATCAGATCTATCTTCGGGATGAAGCCTGTCCTGACCTCCCGGATGCTTATACGGAGGAAGACCTTGGCAATCGGCTGATGGTTTCGCCTACAGCCGCCGTGATCTTTACGGCGCGGGCAATGGAGGTTCCGCTCCGCGTTGAATGGAGTGACGTGCGGCCCGCCGTCGAAGTTGGCTCATACCAGCATGTTGTTGAAGCTGGCCTTCAGTGCACGTCAGGCCAACTCGTTCTGGCTGGCCTGACGGATTTCGACGGCACGGCGCCGCGGCTTCAGGTCCGCTCGGGCTCGCTTGGTCTTCGGGTGTCATTTGCGGGCCTTGATGCGCTGTCGGAAGATGAACTTGACGGCGACGACCGGTATTTACTCCAGCTTTGGCCCGAGACTGAGCTCAGGAGGATGAGCGTTCTCAAGGTTCGGCCGACCGTTTGAGAAAACCCGCGGCGATCTCGCCGCCTGCCAACGAAATGAAAACGCTCGCCGGTGGCGAGCGCTCAGGAGTGTTTCGGCGTTTCAAACCGCGCGCATCGTCGCCTTGCCGTCCTTCGGCGCGTTCGCGTCGATGAAGTCGAGCACCAGCGGGCGGATGTTGTTGCGCCAGCTCGAGCCGGCGAAGATGCCGTAATGGCCCGCGCCCGGTTCGAGGTGCTGCGCCTTTTTGCTGTCGGGCAGCCCGGTGCAAAGCCGCAGCGCCGCGACGCATTGGCCGGGGGCCGAGATGTCGTCATGCCCGCCCTCGACCGTCTTCACCGCGACCGTGGTGATCTTGCCGATGTCGACCGGCTTGCCCTCGATCGTGAAGCGGTTCTGCGCGATCTCGAGCCCCTTGAAGATGCGCTCGACGGTGGAGAGGTAGAACTCCGCCGTCATGTCCATCACCGCGAGATATTCGTCGTAGAAGGTGTTGTGGTGGTCGCGCTCCGAACCCTCGCCCTTCGCCTCGGCGACGATTTTGTCCTGGAAGGCCTTGGCGTGCTTGTCCATGTTCATCGAGATGAAGGAGGCGAGCTGCATCAGCCCCGGGTAGACCATCCGCCCGACGCCCTTGTATTTCGCGCCGACGCGCTGGATCACCAGCTGCTCGAGCTGGCCCATCGTCACGCGGCGGCCGAAATCGGTGACCTCGGTCGCGGCGGCGTCGGGGTCGATCGGGCCGCCGATCAGGGTGAGGGTGCGCGGCTGCGCGGCGGGCTCCTCCTCCGCCAGATAGGCGGTGGCGGCGAGCGTCAGCGGCGCCGGCTGGCAGACCGCGATCACGTTGATATCGGGGCCGAGGAAGCGCATGAATTCGACGAGATAGAGGGTGTAATCCTCGATGTCGAATTTCCCGGCCGAGACCGGAATGTCACGCGCATTGTGCCAATCCGTCACATAAACTTCGGCATCGGGCAGCAGGCTGGCGACGGTCGAGCGCATGAGGGTCGCATAATGGCCCGACATCGGTGCAACCAGAAGGATACGCCGCGCCATCGGCGCGCGGCCCTGCACCTTGAAATGGATCAGCGCGCCGAAGGGCTTGTCGAGCAGCGTCTCGACCTCGACCGAATGGTCGCGCCCGTCGGTCGCGGGGATCGAGCGGATGCCCCAGTCGGGCTTGATCACCATGCGCGCGAAGCTGCGCTCGGTCACCCGGCCCCAGGCGGACATCACCTTGAACATCGGATGCGGAACCATGCCCCAGACGGGGTAGGAGGCCATCGCACGGGCGGAGGCGCCCATCCATTCGTTCGTGTTCCTGATGGTTTCCATCAGGTCGTAACTCATCATGCCCTTCATGGTGCTCCCTCGATACCTCCCATCGCAAAACGTCACTTTACCACCGAACTTTGGCGACGTTATGCTTTCATTGAGTAATAGGGAGGAAGGCGCGACATGACAACTGCCGAAGAAACGGCCCCGGCCGCATCGAAGGTTCTGCAGGAGAATCTGGAGCGCATCGAGGCGCTGACGCAGCGCCTGATCCAGGCGCTTGCCCAGAAGGGGGCGCCCAATCCGGCGCTGGAGGGGCCGGGGCTCGACCTCTACATGCATTCGGGCGCCGCGATGCTCAAGGAGATGGCCGAGCACCCCGAGAAGATCTTCGAGGCGCAGGTGGCCTATTGGGGCCAGGCGATGAAGCATTACGTCGAGGCGACCCACGCCCTCGCCCAGGGGGCGCTGAAGCCGCCCGTCGACCCCGGGCCGAAGGACCGCCGCTTCACCAACCCGCTCTGGGACACCCACCCCTATTTCAACTTCGTCAAGCAGCAGTATCAGATCGCCTCGAAGGCGATCGAGGACTCGGTCGACAAGATCGAGGGGCTCGACCCGGTCGACCGCAAGCGGCTCGACTATTTCGCGCATCAGATCATCGACCTGATGGCACCGACGAACTTCCTCGCCACCAATCCCGATGCGCTGGAAAAGGCGGTGGAGACCGAGGGCGCGAGCCTGGTGAAGGGGCTCGAGAACCTCGTGCGCGACGTCGAGGAGAACAAGGGCAACCTGCTCGTCACGCTCTCCGACAAGAACGCCTTCACCGTGGGCAAGAACATCGGCACCGCCGAGGGCTCGGTCGTCTACCGCAACCGGATGTTCGAGCTGATCCAGTACAAGCCGACGACGGAAAAGGTCCACAAGACGCCGCTGATCATCTTCCCGCCCTGGATCAACAAGTTCTACATCCTCGATCTGAAGCCGCAGAATTCGCTCATTCGCTGGATCGTGGATCAGGGCTTCACCCTCTTCATGGTGAGCTGGAAGAACCCCGACGCCTCCTATGCCGACGTCGGCATGGAGACCTATGTCGAGGAGGGCTATCTCACCGCGCTCGAGCAGGTGAAGCAGATCACCGGCGAGAAGAAGGTGAACGCCGTCGGCTATTGCATCGCCGGCACCACGCTGAGCCTGACGCTCGCGCTGCTCGACAAGCGCAAGGACAAGACGATCAACTCGGCGACCTTCTTCACCACGCTGACCGACTTCTCCGACCAGGGCGAGTTCACCGCCTTCCTGCAGGATGATTTCGTCGGCGCGATCGAGGCGCAGGTGAAGGCGGCGGGGGTGCTCGGCTCCTATTTCATGCAGCGCACCTTCTCCTTCCTGCGGGCGAACGACCTGATCTACACCCCGGCGATCAAGTCCTACATGATGGGCGAGGCGCCGCCGGCCTTCGACCTGCTCTACTGGAACGGCGACAGCACCAACCTGCCCGCGAAGATGGCGGTCGAATATCTGCGCGGCCTGTGCCAGGAGGACAAGTTCACCGGCAAGGGCTTCCCGATGTTCGGCGAGACGCTGCGGGTGAGCGACGTCAAGGTGCCGCTTTGCGCGATCGCCTGCGAGACCGACCACATCGCGCCCTGGGTGGCGAGCTTCACCGGCGTGGCGCAGATGGGCTCGACCGACAAGACCTTCATCCTGTCGGAAAGCGGCCATATCGCGGGCATCGTCAACCCGCCCTCGAAGAAGAAATACGGCCATTACACCTCCGAGGCGCCGGTCACCGATCCGCTCGCCTGGAAGGCGGCGGCGACCCGCCACGAGGGCAGCTGGTGGCCGCGCTGGGGCGAATGGCTGGCCGCGCGTTCGGGCGCGATGGTGGCCGCACGCGAGCCGGGCGACGCCGCCCATCCGGTGCTCGCGCCGGCGCCCGGCACCTATGTTTCCGAGGTGGTCGCGGTCTGAACTTGCCGCGCGGCGGGGCGAGCCCTGCCGCGCGCCCGCCGCCCGCGCAAGGGCGGCTCCGGACCGGCGCGGGCAAGGGGGAACGCCCCCGCCGATCGTGCCGATCCCGCCCTCCGAAGGGACGCCTATT
>NZ_JBFXGV010000081.1:0-6128 GCF_050177655.1 Paenirhodobacter sp. | reverse complement strand
GCCCACGCCCGCGACCGTGTTGCACCCGGCCAGGGCCAGACCGAGAGCGGCGATCAGGATCAGTTTTTTCATTTCTCTGCCTCATACCACCAGACATCGGGCGGAAAGCCCGGCCAAACCCCGTATAGCGGAAGGCTTTCGGGGAAGTGAAGATCCCGATCATAGGCGATGCGGGTGACTTTGGAATACCAGAAGGGGATCACATATCGGCCAGCGGTCAGCACCCGGTCGAGCGCGCGCACCGCGGCGGTGAAATCCTCGGGCGTGCGCGCGTCGAGCATGGCACCGATCATCGCCTCGGCCGCGGGCGAGCGCATCCCCATCAGATTGCGCGAGCCGGGCTCGTCCACGCCCTTCGCGCCCCAGTAGAGATATTGCTCGTTCCCGGGGCTGAGCGTGGTCGCGACCCACATATAGGTCATGTCGAAATCGTAGTTGGTCTTGCGGATCTGGTATTGCGCATCGTCGACGGTCGAGACGGTCGGGAAGATGCCGATCCGGCGCAGCTCCTCGACATAGATGTCGACGATCGACTGGGTTTCCGCGGTGCCCTGTTGCAGCACGATGTCGAATTTGAAGGGCGCGCCGCCGGCGTCGCGCAGCACGCCATCGTCGGCGACATGCCAGCCGGCTTCGGCCAGAAGTTTCAGCGCGGCGCGGCTGTTCTTGCGGTTGAGCTCGCTGCCGTCGGAGCTTGGCAGCGCATAGCCCTCGAGCGTGCCGGGCGGCAGATCGGCGGCGAAGGGGGCGAGCAGCGCCGCCACCTTGCCCGTCGCCGGCCCGGGCTGCATCGCAAGCGGGGTGTTCGCGAAATAGGAGGTGATGCGCGGCTCGGTCCCGCCGTTCAGCGTCTTCGAGATGAATTCGAAGTTGAAGACGAGGGTCATCGCCTCGCGCACGCGCCAGTCGGCAAAGAGCGGTTTGCGCGTGTTCATCACCAGCCCCATGATCCCCGAGGGGCGGTGATGCGGGATCTCGGCGAGGATCACGCGGCCGTCGCGCACCGCGGGGAAGTCGTAATCCGTCTTCCATTTCGCGGCGTTGCTTTCGAGATAGCTGTCGGTCTCGCCGCCCTTGAAGGCCTCGAAGGTGACACCGCCATCGCCGAAATAATCCCAGCGCATCTCGTCGAAATTGTTGCGCCCGGCATTCACCGGCAGATCCTTGCCCCAGTAATCGGGGTTGCGTCTGAGGGTGATGAAGCGCCCGGTTTCCACCTTGTCGATCACATAGGGGCCGGAGCCGATGGGCGCCATCTGCATCTCGGAGGCGAAATCCTTGCCCGCCCATTGCGCCTTTTCCAGCACCGGGCGCATGCCCATGATCAGCGGCAATTCGCGGTCGGCGGTGTTGAAGCTGATGCGCAGGCTGCGCGGCCCGGTCTGCTCGATCTTCGCGACCTTGCCCCAGCTCACGCGGTAGCGCGGATGCCCCTCGGTGCCGAGTGTCTCGAAGGACCAGATCACGTCCTCGACGGTGACCGGGGCGCCGTCGGAAAACTTCGCCTCCGGGCGCAGGGTGAATTCGACCCAGGTGCGGTCGGGGTCGGTCTCGACGCTTTCGGCGAGGAGCCCGTAAAGCGTGAAGGGCTCGTCGATCGAGCGGAACATCAGCGGTTCGGCGACATAGGCGGCGATGCCCTGCGCCGGGCGGCCGTTCAGAATCCAGGGGTTGAGCGAATCGAAACTGCCCGATTCGCCGAAACGGATGCGCCCGCCCTTCGGCGCCGCCGGGTCGGCATAGGGCAGGTGGGTGAAGCCCGCGGGCAGGGCGGGCAGACCATACATGGCGATTCCGGGCGCGGGCTCCGCAGCGACGGCGGCACCAAGGAAAACAGGGGCGAGCGCTATCACCGCGGCCCTCAAAGCCTGGAAAAACACCGGTCGCGCCATCGCAACAATCCTTCGTTTGCCTGTATTTTCAGGCCGCAAGCTAGCCGCGCGCCGGGGGATTGGCAAACTTTTCACTTGGATACTGCGCAGGAGGGGCTTATAACAATCTCACTGCTCGATAGGTTTCTTGCCTGTATGAAACCTGCCTCATGACTTGACGCCCGCCTTGCGCGGGCGTCTTTTTCTTTGGCACTTCGCGAAAATCGCCTCACGGCATCGTGCAAGAGCGGAATGGAACTTTGGCGCGTCTCGGGTAATCTCCCTGCACAACGGCAGAAGGAGAGTGCCATGAGCCTCAAGGGAAAAACCGCAATCATCACCGGGTCCAATTCGGGCATCGGGCTTGGCGTGGCGCGTGAACTGGCGAAGGCCGGGGCCGATGTCGTGCTGAACTCCTTCACCGACCGCGACGAGGATCACAAGCTGGCCGAGGAGATCGGCCGCGAGTTCGGCGTCACCGCGCGCTACATCAAGGCGGATCTGTCGAGCGGCGAGGAGGCGCGCGCGCTGATCACCAAATCCGGCAAATGCGATATCCTGGTGAACAACGCCGGCATCCAGCATGTCGAGCCGATCGAGACCTTCCCGCCCGCGACTTGGGACCGGATCATCGCGATCAACCTTTCCTCCGCCTTCCACACCACCGCCGCCGCACTGCCGATCATGCGCGCCGCTGGCTGGGGCCGGATCGTCAATATCGCCTCGGCGCATGGGCTGACCGCCTCGCCCTTCAAATCGGCCTATGTCGCGGCGAAGCATGGCGTCGTCGGCTTCACCAAGGTCACCGCGCTCGAGACCGCGCAGGAGAAGATCACCGCGAATGCGATCTGCCCGGGCTATGTGCTGACCCCGCTGGTCGAGGCGCAGATCCCGGACCAGATGAAGGCTCACAACATGAGCCGCGAGGACGTCATCAAGAATGTCATGCTCGACCGTCAGCCCTCGAAGGAATTCGCGACCGTCGAGGAGATCGGCGGCACCGCGGTGTTTCTGTGTTCGGATTACGCGGCGCAGATCACCGGCACGACGATCTCGGTCGACGGCGGCTGGACCGCGCTCTGAGCGGAACCGGGGAGGGGGGCGCTGCCCCCCTTTCCCTTCGGGAAATCCCCCCGAGGTATTTCGGGCAAGATGAAGACCGGAGCTTTCCCTTCATCTTGCCGCAAATACCTCGGGGGTGCGGGGGCGGCGCCCCCGCGCGGTCACCGGAAAGGCAGGCGCGGGCATGGAAACGAAACGCATCAACCTCGCGCTGCAGGGCGGGGGCGCGCATGGCGCCTTCACCTGGGGCGTGCTGCACCGGCTGCTCGAGGAGGAGTGGATCGAGATCGCGGCGATCTCGGGCACTTCGGCCGGCGCGCTCAATGGCGCGGCGCTGAAGGCGGGGCTTGTGCGCGGCGGCGCGAAACACGGCCGGCGCGCGGCGCAGGAAGATCTCGAATGGCTCTGGTCGCAGGTCTCCGAAGTGGTCGACATGCGCGTCGAGCGCTGGGTCTCGGCGCTGTTTCCCGAGCCGCAGATCCTCAACCGCTGGATCGAGATGTTCAGCCCCGCCACGCTGATGGATCAATGGGCGCGGATGATCTCGCCCTACGATCTCGGACCGCTTTACCGCAACCCGCTCGAACATGTCGTCGCGCGGTTCGAGTTCGAGCATGTTTGTTCGAAGAAAGGGCCGGAGTTCTTCGTCTCCGCCACCAATGTGCGCAGCGGCAAGATCCGCGTCTTTTCCGACGGCGAGATCTCGACCGAGGTGCTGCTCGCCTCCGCCTGCCTGCCGAACCTGTTCCAGGCGGTGGAGATCTTCGACAAGCAGACGGGACGGGTCGAAGCCTTCTGGGACGGCGGTTTCACCGGCAATCCGGCGCTCTTCCCGCTTTACGAGACGCGCTTTCCGCGCGACATCGTGATCGTCAACATCAATCCGCTCGAACGCGACGGGGTGCCGCGCACGCCCGGCGAGATCGAGGACCGGATCAACGAGATCTCGTTCAATTCCTCGCTCCTGCGCGAGCTGCGCGCGATCAGCTTCGTGCATCGTCTGCTCGAGGCGAACCGGGTGCCCGAGGGCGAGATGAAGGATGTTCTGATCCACATGGTCGCCGATGATGCGGTGATGCTCGATCTTGGCGCGGCGACGAAGGTCGCGCCCGGGATCGGCATGCTCAAGCGGCTCAAGGCGGCGGGCGAGGCGGCGGCGGATCGCTTCCTTACCGCCCATGCCGATGATCTGGGTCAGCGGTCCTCGGTCGATCTGGCCGCGCTTTTCAACTGATCCTTCGGCGCTTTCGCGGGTTTCGGGCTTGGATAGACGAGGCCCGCGGAGATGATCAGCTTCGCCGCATCCTCGACCGACATCTCGAGATAGGTGATCTGGCTTTCCGGCACGAAGAGCAAAAAGCCCGAGGTCGGGTTCGGCGTCGTCGGCAGGAAGACGGAGATCAGCGGATCCTCGTCCGGTGCCTGCGCGGCGATCTCGCCCTTCGCCTTCGACGAGACGAAGGCGACGGCCTTCAGCCCGGCGCGCGGGTACTCGATGAGGCAGGCGCGGTCGAATTTCGTCTCGCCCTGGGAAAACACCGTCTCGGCGATCTGCTTGAGCCCGTTGTAGACCGAACGCACCACCGGCATGCGGTCGACCAGCCCCTCGCCGAAGCGCAGCACCGAGCGGCCGATGATGTTCTTCGCCAGCCAGCCGACGATCACCGTGAAGACGAGGAAGAAGATCACGCCAAAGCCGCGGATGTTCACGCCGATATAGCGCTCGGGCTGGAATTCCTGCGGCACGAAGGGCAGCACCCAGCCGTCGACCCAGCCCGCGACCGTCCACATCAGGTAAAGCGTGAGCCCGATCGGCGCGATCACAACGAGCCCGGTGAGGAAAGAGCCGCGCAGCCGCGCGAGAAAGCCGCGCCGGCGCGCGGGATGCGGGGCCGCGGCTTGCGGATCGTTGGGCTCTGGCGTCATGGCACTCCCCGGCGCGCGACCGGAACAACCCGGCCCCGTTTACCTAGGCGTGCCCTCGCGCCGCGGCAATGGCGTCAATGCTGCGCCGCCGAGATTTCCGCGGCGATGGCGCTTGCAAGCCGCGCATTGCTCAGAACGAGGGCGATATTCGCGGCGAGCGAGCGCCCTTCGGTCAGCGCGTAGATCTTCGCCAGCAGGAAGGGGGTGACCTCCTTCGCCGCGACATGCTGCGCGGCGGCTTCGGCGAGCGCGGCCTCGATCGCGGGGACGATCTCGGCGCGCGGGATCTCGGCCTCGGGCGGGATCGGGTTGGCGACGAGCTGGCCGCCCGAAAGGCCAAGCCGCGCGCGCATCAGATGGGCCGCGGCGATCTCGCCGGGGGTGTCGGCGCGCAGCGGCGCGGGCAGGCCCGAGCTGCGCGACCAGAAGGCGGGGAATTCGTCCTGGCCATAGGCGAAGACGGGAACGCCATTGGTTTCCAGAACTTCCAGGGTTTTCGGAAGATCGAGAATGGCCTTCGCGCCGGCCGCGACCACGGTCACCGGGGTGAGGCCGAGTTCGGCCAGATCGGCGGAGATGTCGAACGTGTCCTCGGCGCCGCGATGCACGCCGCCGATGCCGCCGGTGGCGAAGACGGCGATGCCCGCAAGCGCGGCGCAGATCATCGTCGCGGCGACGGTGGTGGCGCCGACCGCCCCCTTCGCGAGGCAGACGGCCAGATCGGCGCGGCTCACCTTCATCGCGTTTTCGCTTTGCGCGAGGGTTTCGAGTTCGGCCGCGGTCAGGCCGATGTGGATCTTGCCGCCCATCACTGCGATCGTCGCGGGGGTGGCGCCATGGGCGCGGACCTCGGCCTCGACCGCGCGGGCGGTCTCGAGGTTTTGCGGATAGGGCATGCCATGGGTGATGATCGTCGATTCGAGCGCGACGACGGGGCGGCCCGCGTCGAGCGCGGTTCGGACTTCGGGGGCGAAGGTGAGGGGGGCGATCATCGGACCATGTCTCCGGAAACGTAGCGCGCGGCGGCGGCGAGCGCGCGGGTGAGGGCTTCGGCGCGATCGGCGCCGGCGCGTTCGGCCACGAGATGCGCGGCCATGAAAGTGTCGCCCGCGCCGGTGACGCGGGTGACGAGAACGGGGGGCGGGGCGGCGGTGAGCACCTCGGCGCCGGCGGCGCCATCGGCCGCGGCGCGCCCGCCGTCGGTCACCAGAACATGGTTCGCGCCGCGTGCGACGAGCGCCGCGGCCGCCGCTTCGGCGGAGGCGAATT
>NZ_JBFXGV010000080.1:0-6286 GCF_050177655.1 Paenirhodobacter sp. | reverse complement strand
ATCTTCACCGAACAGACCGAGATGCACCATACCTCGGAAATCACGCCCTTCATCGAGCTGCGGCTCTGGGACGACGACGATATTCCGGCGCTCAATCGCATGTCCGACGCGATGAAGACGCGCGGCGCGCTCGCGGGCATCCAGCTCGCCTATTCGGGCATCAACGGGCCGAACCTTTACACCAAGGAAGTGCCGCTCGCCCCCTCGGCGCTGCCGATCCGCACCTTCACCAACGACCCGGTGCAGGCGCGCGCGATGGACAAGACCGACATCAAGAACCTCCGCCGCTGGTTCGTGAACGCGGCGAAGCGCTCGAAACTCGCGGGCTTCGATCTGATCTGCCTTTACGGCGCGCATGGCTTCGGCATCTTCCAGCATTTCCTGAGCCGCGCGACGAACCAGCGCTCGGACGAATACGGCGGCTCGCTCGAGAACCGGGCGCGTTTCGTCAACGAGGTGATCGCCGACATGCGCGACGCGGTCGGCGACACGATGGGGATCACCCTGCGCGTGAGCCTTGATGAGCATATCGGCGCGCTTGGCTTCTCGAACGCGGAGCTGCGCGAATTCATCGAGATGAACGCCGATCTGCCCGACCTCTGGGATCTGGCGCAGGGCACCTGGGAGGATTGCTCGGGCCCGAGCCGCTTCAAGGAAGAGGCCGCGCAGGAGGTGCTGGTGACCGGCATCCGCGAGCTGACGTCAAAGCCCGTCGTCGGCGTCGGCCGCTTCACCTCGCCCGACGTGATGGCGCGGCTGGTGCGGCAGGGCGTGCTCGATTTCATCGGCTGCGCGCGGCCCTCGATCGCCGATCCCTTCCTGCCGAAGAAGATCGAGGAAGGCCGGATCGAGGACATCCGCGAATGTATCGGCTGCAACATCTGCATCACCGGCGACATGACGATGTCGATCAGCCGCTGCACCCAGAACCCGACCTTCATGGAGGAATGGCGCAAGGGCTGGCACCCGGAAAAGATGAACGCGAAGGGCGAAAGCTCGAACGTTCTGATCGTCGGCGCGGGGCCTGCGGGGCTCGAGGCGGCGCGCGCGCTGAGCTTGCGCGGCTATGACGTGGCCTTGGCCGAGGCCGGCACGGAACTCGGCGGCCGCGTCGCGCGCGAGCGCAAGCTGCCGGGGCTGAGCGCCTGGGGCCGGGTCGCGGATTACCGCGCCTATCAGCTGAGCCAGCGCCCGAATGTCGAGACCTATTTCGACAGCCGGCTGAGCGCGCAGGAGATCCTCGATTTCGGTTTCGAGAATGTCTGCATCGCGACCGGATCGCATTGGCGCGCCGATGGCGTCGCGCGCCAGCATGTCGTGCCGATGCCGGCAGATCCGGCGATGCCGGTCTTCACGCCGGACGACATCATGGCCGGCCGCCTGCCGAAGGGCGAAGTGGTCGTCTTCGACGACGATCACTACTACATGGGCGGCGTGATGGCCGAACTGCTGGCGAAGGCCGGCTGCACCGTCACCCTCGTCACCCCCTCGGCCTATGTTTCGGACTGGACGCTGAACACGCTCGAACAGGGCGCGATCCATCGCCGGCTCGTCGAAAACGGCGTGAAGATCACGCTGAACACCGGCATCGCGGCGCTGCATGCGGGCGCGGTCGAAACCGAATGCGTCTACACCGGCGCCACAGCGCGGCTTGGTTGCGACGCGGTCGTCATGGTCGCCTCGCGGATCTCCGACGACGCGCTTTATAACGATCTGATCGCGCGGCAGGGCGACTGGGCCGATGCGGGGATCCGCTCGGTCAAGGTGATCGGCGACGCCTGCGCGCCGGGGCCGATCGCCTGGGCGACCTATGCCGGGCACCGCTATGCGCGCGAGCTCGATCAGCCCGATATCGGCGATGCACTGCCGTTCCGCCGCGAGGTCACGCGCCTCGCATGATTTTGTCCGGGCACTGATTGGGAGGCCGGTCGCCCGGGCCCGAAGAGCAACAGGGAGCTCACAGATGACACGCGGAAAAGCGGTCGAAGTCTTCAACGTCACCAAGCGCTTCGGCGATTACCTGGCGCTCGACCAGGTCAGTTTCACGATCCACGAGAACGAGTTCT
Organism: Paenirhodobacter sp.; assembly: GCF_050177655.1. Classification (NCBI taxonomy): domain Bacteria; kingdom Pseudomonadati; phylum Pseudomonadota; class Alphaproteobacteria; order Rhodobacterales; genus Paenirhodobacter; species Paenirhodobacter sp. The sequence continues at coordinate 4,220 of NZ_JBFXGV010000080.1, read as the reverse complement.
TCACGCTGCTCGGCCCCTCGGGCTGCGGCAAGACCACGCTTCTGCGGATGATCGCCGGGTTCGAGACGCCGAGCGCGGGGGCGATCAGCCTCTTCGGTGCCGAGATCGAGAGCCTCCCGCCGCACAAGCGCCATGTGAACACGGTGTTCCAGAGCTACGCGCTCTTCCCGCATATGACGCTCGAGCAGAACATCGCCTTCGGCCTGGAAAATCTCGGCTGGGAGAAGGCGCGGCGGCAGGCGCGGGTGGCCGAGATGCTCGAGATGGTGCATATGACGCCCTTCGCGCGCCGCCGCCCCGATCAGCTTTCGGGCGGCCAGCGCCAGCGCATCGCGCTTGCCCGCGCGCTCGCACCGGAACCCAAGGTGTTGCTCCTCGACGAGCCGCTTTCGGCGCTTGACCTCAAACTGCGCCAGGCGATGCGCGACGAGCTGCGCGAGCTGCAGCGCGCGACCGGCATCACCTTCATCTTCGTCACCCATGACCAGGACGAAGCGCTCGACATGTCCGACCGCATCTGCGTGCTCGGTGGCGGCAAGATCCAGCAGATCGGCACGCCGTCGGAGATCTACGAGGAGCCGGAAAACCGCTTCGTCGCCGATTTCATCGGCGAGACGAATTTCCTGGCCGCAGAGGTGATCGCGATCGAGGGCACGACCGCGCGCGTGCGCACCGCCTTCGGCTTCGAGATCACCACCTTCCAGAAGGGGCTGACGGGCCCGGGCCAGGCGACGCTCTCGTTGCGCCCGGAAAAGATCGGGATGGAGGATCAGGCCGCGGGCAATCTGCTCACCGGCACCGTCTCGGCGAAGAATTACATGGGCGGCTACACCCATTACACCGTCGACACGCCGGCGGGCGCGCTGCGGGTGTCGCGGCGCAACGCGGTGAGCCAGTCGCAAAGCTACGAGATCGGCCGCGAGGTCCGCCTCGGCTTTCGCGACGACAGCGCGCGGGTGCTCGGCCAATGAGGGGGTTCCGCTTCTGGGGCCTCGTGCCCGCCTGGGTGTTGATGCTCGGCACGCTGATGGTGCCGCTTTGCATCGTCGCGATCGTCTCGGTGGCCCAGCGCGGCGCCTATGGCGGGTTCGAATGGGCCTTCACGCTCGAGCCCTACAAGGAGATCCTGTTCTCCGAGGACTGGGACGGCAATCTCGTCTTCGATCCGAAATATCTCGGCATCATCGGGCGCACGCTGGCGCTTGCCGCCGCGACCACGGCGATCTGCATGGCGCTCGCGCTGCCCGTCGCCTATGTGATCGCGACGCGCCCGCCGCGGATGAAGGCGGCGCTGATTTACCTTGTGACCCTGCCGTTCTGGGTCTCGATGATCGTGCGGGTCTATGCCTGGCTCATCATTCTCAGCTCCGACGGTTTCGTCGGCCGGATCTGGGCGGCCTTGGGCGGGCAGGGGACGCTCCTCTTCACCTCGGGCGCGATGCTCACCGGCATGGTCTACAGCTATATCCCGCTGATGGTGCTGCCGGTCTTCGCCGCGATCGAGAAACTTGACCCGGCGCTGCTCGAGGCGGGCGCCGATCTTTATGCGAGCCGCTGGACCACGGCGCGCCGGGTGATCCTGCCGCTCACCTGGCCCGGGCTGGCGGCGGGGGCGATCCTCGTCTTCGTGCCGGCGCTTGGCACCGTGCTCGAGCCGATGCTTCTGGGCGGGGGCAAGCAGATCATGATGGGCACGCTGATCCAGACGCAGTTCGGCAGCGCGCGCAACTGGCCCTTTGGTGCGGCGGTGGCGCTTGTGCTGATGGCGCTGGTGGTGCTCGTGCTGATCGCCAATGCGCGGCGCGCGATGCGCAAGGAGGCAAGGGCATGAGCACTTCCCATGACGTTCGCCATTACCCGGGCGCCGGGCTCGTCACCTGGGTCTTCTTCCTCTGGCTTTACGCGCCGATCGCGGTGGTGATCTGGTTTTCCTTCAACGAGAACCGCCTCGTTTCGGTCTGGAGCGGGTTTTCGACGAAATGGTACGCCGCGGCCTTGCGCAACGACGGGCTGCTCGATGCGCTGCGCACCTCGCTCACCGTGGCGGTCACCGCGACCGTGGTCGCGACGGGGATCGCGCTTTGCGCCGCGATGGTGCTCAGCCGCCATGCCGATCTGAAGTTCCGCCGCCTCTCGGAAACCGTGGTGAACCTGCCGCTTCTGCTGCCCGAGATCGTCGTCGCCGTTGCCTCGCTGATCCTCTTCTCGCAGATCGGTTTCACCAACGGGCTCGCGCGGCTGATCGTGGCGCATTCGGCCTTTTGCACGCCCTTCGCCTTCCTGCCGATCCGCGCGCGCCTCGCCGGGATGAGCGCGGATTACGAGGAGGCGGCGAAGGATCTTTACGCCGCGCCCTTCACCGCCTTTCGCCGGGTCACCTTTCCGCTGATCCTGCCCGGCGTCTTCGCCGGCGCGATGCTCGCCTTCGTGATCTCGATGGACGATTTCATCACCTCGAACATGCTCAACACCGGCGGCACCACGACGCTGCCCGTCTATATCTTCAGCCTGATCAAGAAGGGCACCACGCCCGAACTCAACGCGATCTCGACCCTTCTGATCCTCGCCTCCCTCATCATCGCGACGCTGGCCCTCGCCCTTTCGGCGCGGGCGATGCGGCGCGGCTGATCTCAAGAAACGACCCAACAGGAGAACCCCATGAAAACGAAACTGATCCTTGGCGCCGCGCTCGGCCTCGTGCTGGCGCTGCCCGCCTTCGCCGAAGGCACGCTCAACCTCTACACCTGGTCGGACTCGATCTCCCCCGACCTGATCAAGAAGTTCGAGGAGAAGACCGGCATCACCGTCAATGTCGATGGCTTCAACTCGAACGAAGACGCGCTGACCAAGCTGCAGGCCGGCTCCTCGGGCTATGACATCGTCACCCCCTCGCAGCATTTCGTGAAGATCATGATCGACCAGGGCCTGCTCGAGAATATCGACGCCAAGGACATGGCCGCCTTCGCCCAGGTCGACGACAAGTGGAAGAACCAGTGGTGGGATCCGACGAGCGAATATTCGATCCCGCTCGCCTATGGCACCGCCGGTTTCACCGTGAACCGCGACCAGTATAAGGGCCCGGTCGACAGCTGGTCGGTGTTCTTCACCCCGGGCGCCGAACTGAAGGGCAAGATCGCCGATCTCGCCGCGCCCGACGAGGTGGTGGGGGCCGCCGAGCTTTTCCTCGGCGTGCCGTTCTGCTCGGAAGACAAGGCCGAGATGAAGAAGGTCTATGACCTGCTCAAGGCGCAGAAGCCTGATGTCGCCGCCTATTCCTCCGACAATATCGAGAACCGGATCGGTTCGGGTGAGGTCGCCGCGCATTTCTGGTGGGATGGCAATTCGCTCAAGACCCGTCTCGACGGCGCCAACATCGAATATGCGATGCCGAAAGAGGGGCTCGTCGGCTGGCTCGACAGCTATGTCGTGCCGAAGGGCGCGGCCAATGTCGATGCCGCCAAGCAGTTCATCGACTTCATGGCCGAGGAAGAGAACGCGACCGAGCAGTATAATTACTACGCCCATTCCTCGCCGGTGAAGATCGACCTCGCCAAGGCGAAATACACCCCCGAGAACGCGCCCGAGCTGTTCCCGACGGTGCCGGTGACCTTCTCGCAATCCTGCTCGCCCGCGGCGCAGGATCTGGTGACCAAGGTCTGGACCGACCTGCTGCAATAAGCCTTTCCCCGGCCGGAGCCGCTCCGGCCGGGGTCTTCCTTCAGGACGAAGCCGATGCCCCGGACGATCGAGATCCATGACGCGCGCGACATCTTCACCGATGCGCCCCTTTCCCTGCGCCTCGACGGGGGCCGCATCGCCTGGATCGGGGCGCCCGGCACGATGCCCGAAGGTCCGCCGCCCGCGCGCCGGATCGAGGCCGCGGGGCGGGTGCTCTCGCCCGGGTTCTGCGAAAGCCATCTGCATCTTTTCTGGGGCGGCGCGACGCTTGCGCAGCTGAACCTGCTCGGCATCGAGGGGGCGGCGGCCGCGGCGCAGGCGATCGCCGGTTTCGCCGCGCAAAACCCCGCGGTGCGGCTGCTTGTCGCCTTTTCCGCGAATTACGAATTTCTCGGCCCCGGCACGCGCCCCGACCGGCAGGCGCTTGACGCGCTCTGCCCCGACCGCCAGCTTCTGGTGCTCGCCGTCGATGGCCATGCCGCCTGGGCGAACACCGCGGCGCTGCAGGCCGCGGGGCTGATGGCGGCGGTGCCCGCGCTCGA
>NZ_JBFXGV010000079.1:0-6951 GCF_050177655.1 Paenirhodobacter sp. | reverse complement strand
CCAGCCCCCTCGCCGCCACGCACCGCGGCGCGGCGAGCTCCCACACGAACCAGACGAGGAGGCGGCGCGCCGCGCAACCGGCCTTCTCGAGGTCGCGGATGAAGCCGGGCAAGTCCCAGATCGGCACCGCCGAGGGGGTGCCGAAACTGTCGCGGATGCTTTCCGCGGTGAGATCGGTGGCGATCGTCAGCTTCGGCTCGGTCCTGGCGTCGCGCTCGGGGTTGGTCGAGGTGCCGAGCGGCCAGTCCTTCGCGCCGCTCAGGTTCCAGTCGCCATGGCCGAGTTCGGCCTCCTCGGCATCGACCCGCCGCACCGGGCCGCGCGCCGCGTCGAAGATCAGGAAGGTGACGTCGTAAAGCTTCGTCGCGTCGAGATTGGCGCGGCTCGCCCGGATCACCGCCTGACCGCCGTCGCCGGTGCCCTGCCGCATCCAGACGCCCTCCTGCCCGATCGAGACCGCCTGCGCGCCGCCCGCGCGGTAGCGCCCGGCGAGCTCCTCATAGCGTTTCGAGGTGGCCGAGACGATCGGATTGCCGACCGCGACGGCGAGCAGGCCGAGCCCGAAGGCGACGCCGACCGGGGCCACCAGCATGCGCAGCGCCGAGCGGCCGGCGGCGCGGATCACCACCAGCTCGGAGGAGCGCGCGAGGCCGAGGAAGAGCACGACCCCCGCAAGCACGGTGATCAGCGGCAAGATCGTGTAGAGCGTCTTCGGCACCGCCAGCGCGGCGAGCAGCGCGGCATCGGCCAGCCCCACGCGGGCGGCGTCGAAGCTGCGGATCTTCTCCACCATCTCGATCAGGAAGAGCATGCCCCAGAAGGCGCCGCCCACGATCAGGAAGGCGCGCAGGAAGCGCCGCGCGATATAGATCGAAAGCGTCATGCCGCCGCGCCCTCCCGCGCCGGGCGGCGCGGACAGGGCCGCCGCGGCCGGCCCGCCTGCCACAGCACCAGCGCCGCGACGACGATCCCGACCGCCGAGGGCACGAAGGCCAGCCCCCAGAGCGTGGGCGTGCCGCGCATCGTGCTTTCGGCCGCATTGGTGAGGAATTGCAGCACGATCAGCCCGATGATCGCGAGGGTGATCTGCCGCCACATGCCGAAGCGCGAGAAATTGCCGACCATCAGCATGGCGAAGCCGATCAGCGCCGCGGCCGGCGCGAGCAGCGGCTGCGCGAAACGGTCGGCAAGCACCTGCCAGGCCCCGGCGCGGGTCGATTTCGCCGCCGCGATCTGCTCGTCGGAGGGGGAGACCATCGCCCAGCTCGGGGTCTCGTCCCAGCCCGGCGCGCGTTTCGTGGGCGCGCCCATCAGCGCACCGATGTCATAGGTGAAATCGGCAAAGCGCGTCACCGCGAGCGAACGGTCGGCGAGCCGCAGCGTCTGCGCGAGCCCGGTGAACATCACCAGTTTCGGCCCGGTGTCGGAGCGCACGATCAGCGCCTTTTCCGCGGTATAGGTGGTGCGTGCCGTCTTCGAGCGCGCATCGACGAGATAGACGTCGAGCAGCTCGCCCAAGGGCGAGATCTCGCGGATGTAGATCGTCACCCCGTCGGCGGGATGCTGGAACGAGCCCTCGGTGAGGAAACGCGCGGTGATGTTCTCGTTCACCTGGGCCTGCCGCTCGGCCAGCTGCGCGCGCGAAAGCGGCACCAGCGCATGCACGAGCACCGTCATCAAAAGCGCGACGATGATGCCGAAATAGGCCACCGGCCGCGCCAGCCGCCAGGGCGAGGTGCCCGCGGCCTGCATCACCACCAGCTCGGATTCGGAGGCGAGCCGGTTCACCGCATAGACGGTGGCGGCGAAGGCCGCGACCGGCAGCACGAGGCGGATCACGTTCGGCAGGGTGAGCGCGGTGAATTCGAGCACGACCCAGGCGGTCTGGCCGTCCGAGATCAGCTTGTCGAAAAGCAGCACCGCTTGGTTCACCCAATAGACGGAGACGAGCACCAGCGCGAAAAAGCCGAACAGCGCCATCAGCTGGGACAGAAGGTATCGGTCCAGTCGTGTCACGCGGCGCTCCCTCGGGTTTCCCGCCCTGTCTAGCCTGTCGGGCGGGCCGGGGAAAGCCCCGCCCCCGGGCCGCTTTTCATTTTCCGCGCCGCCCGCTAGGCTCTCGGCGATTTCCGACCCATCCGCCGTTTCGAGGTATCGCCATGACCCATCCCGTCGCCCTCCAGTTCGCCGAGACCGAGCTTGCCGAGATCGCCGCGCGCGAGGGGCGCATCGCGCTTCTCGTCGCCTCCGAGGGGCCGCTTTCCCCCGCGGCGCGCCGGCTCGACCGGCTGACGCGCGGCGCGCTGGCCCGGGCGCTCGGCTCGGGGGCCTGGGAAAAGCTCGGCGCGGGCGAATCGCTCGATCTCGGCTTTCCGGGCGGGATGGCCTGCGCGGCGCTGAGCCTCGTGAAACTGCCGCGCCGCGCGACGCAGGCTCAGGCGCGCAAGGCGGGCGCGACGATCGCCAAGGGGCTCGACGCTGCGGGGCTGCTGGTGCTCGCCGAGAACCACCCGCGCGCGGCGGAGCTCGCCTTCGGCCTCGCGCTGCGGGCCTATCGCTTCGACTATCACACCGCCGAGAAACCCGGTTTCGGCGCGGTGACGATGATGGTGGCGAAGCCCGAGAAGGTGGCGGCCGAGGCCGCGCCCCATGCCGCGCTCGCCGAAGGGGTGTTCTTCACCCGCGATCTCGTGAACGAGCCGGCGAATATCCTCACCACCGACGATTTCGCCGCGCGGCTTGCGGCGATGCAGGAGCTGGGCCTCGAGGTCGAGATCCTCGAGGAGGCGGAGCTCGAGGCGCTTGGCATGCGCGCGCTCTTGGGCGTGGGGCAGGGGTCTTCCAGCCCCTCGAAGGTCGTCGTGATGCAATGGACCGGCCTGCCGCCTGAGGAGGACGGCTGCGGCGTCGAGCGCATGGCGCCGCCGCTTGCGCTCGTCGGCAAGGGGGTCTGTTTCGACAGCGGCGGGATCTCGATCAAGCCGGCGGCCGGGATGGAAGAGATGACGATGGACATGGGCGGCGCCGCGGTGGTCGCGGGCGTGATGCGCACGCTGGCGCTGCGCAACGCGCCGGTGAACGTCGTCGGCCTCGTCGGTCTCGTCGAGAACATGCCCGATGGCGCGGCGCAGCGCCCGGGCGACATCGTGCGCTCGATGAAGGGCGACACGGTGGAGGTGGTGAACACCGATGCCGAGGGGCGTCTCGTGCTCGCCGATGTGCTCTGGTATGCGCAGGACCGCTTCGCGCCCTCGGCGGTGATCGACCTCGCCACGCTGACCGGCGCGATCATCGTCGCGCTTGGCCACGAACATGCCGGCATCTTTTCGAATGACGAGAAGCTGAGCCACGACCTGCTCAAGGCCGCGAAGACCGAGGGCGAGGGCGCCTGGCCGATGCCGCTCACCCCGGCCTATGACCCGCTGATCAAGTCGCGCCTCGCCGATATCAAGAACACCGGCGGGCGCTGGGGCGGCGCGATCACCGCCGCGGCCTTCCTGCGCAAATTCGTCAAGGACGAGACCCCCTGGTGCCATATCGACATCGCCGGCGTCGCGCTGCCGCCGGGCGAGACCACGCTTGCGCCGAAAGGGGCGACGGGCTGGGGGGTGATGACGCTCGACCGGCTGATCCGCGACCGTTTCGAGAAGCGCGAGGGCTGATGCCCGCGCTTTTCTATCACGTCACGCAGGCGCCGGTGGAGGAGGTTCTCGAAACCCTCCTCACCCGGGCGCTCGCGCAGGGCTGGCGCGTCGAATGCCGCGGCACCGATCCCGAGCGGATGGACTGGCTTGACCAGAAGCTCTGGCTGGGCGGCGACGAGAGCTTCCTGCCGCACGGGCTCGAGGGCGGGCCGCATGACGATCTGCAGCCGGTGCTGCTTTCGACGCGGCCGCATGGTGCGGGGCGGCAGGCGGTGATGACGCTCGACGGCGCCGAGGTGAGCGCGGAGGAGGTCGGCACGCATGAGCGGGTCTGGATCCTCTTCGACGGGCGCGACGAACGTGCGGTGCAGCGCGCGCGCGACCAGTGGCGGGCGCTGACCGCGGCGGGGGCTGCGGCGCAATACTGGAACGACGAGAGCGGCCGCTGGGAGAAGAAGGCGGAGCGCTAGGTGCCCAAATCCGGCGCGGCGCGGGCGGCGGCCGGGGATTCGCGTATTTTTGCCAGGAAAAAGCGGGCGGGTCAGACCCCTTCGGGCAGTTTCGCGCGCATCAGGGCGCGGCGGTCGAAATGTTCGCCATCCGCGGTGAAGGTGCCGTCGCCCACCGCATGGATCAGCCGCCGGTCGCTCACCCCCGGATCGAGATGCGCGGCGAGGCCCTGCAAGATCACGATGTCATGGCCGGCGATGATCTCCTCGACCCGGCATTCGATATGGGCGAGGCAGCCGCCGATCAGCGGCGGGGTCACCTTGCTTGCGCGCAGCGCACGCAGGCCGAAGCGCGCGAATTTGTCGGTCTTGCGCCCCGAGCAGGTGCCGATGCCGATCACGGTGTCGAGCATCCCCGCCCCGGGGATCGAGATCACGCAGTCGCGTTGATCGCTCAGCGCGGCAAAGGAATGGTTCCACGGCCCCGTGGTGATCGCGAAGCGCGCGGAGAAGTCGAGCACCATCGTCCAGCTGATCGTCATCACGTTCGGCCGCTTGCCGTCATGGGTGCTGACAAGCACCACCGGACCCGGCTCGATCAGCGTGAAGGCGCGGCCAAGGGGCAGCGTTTCCATCTTTTTCCTCCCGTTCATGTGATAGTATCACGCAGGCCGCGGGCGGAAATCTGCCAGAGCGCCGCAGGGAGGGGGCGGTCAGCCCATGCCGGTGCTGTCGCGATGGCGTCTGGCGCGGCGGCGGTCGTCATGCCAGCTCAGCACCGCGGCCCCGCCCCAGGCGAGGCAGTAGAACACGCCCAGCCCGAGGATCAGCCCGCCCGGGATCGGCCCGATCGCGGCGCGCTCGGTCAGCTGCGCGGCGGAGGTGAGCGGCTCGGGGTGGACGAGCAGCTTGCCGATATAGGCCGCACTCTGGATGAGCAGGATCCAGAAGTAATTGCGCCGCAGCCGCCGCCCGATCGCCACCCACATCGAGACATGGTAGCGCGGCGCCCAGTAATCCTGCGCGAGGGTCTGCTGCCAGCCCTCCTCCATGTGCAGGTTGCCGTCCATCAGCATCGGCGCGAAGAAATGCGTCTCCATCCAGCGCGCCCGCGCCCGCCAGACGTTGAAGTAACGGTAGCGCCGCGCCTCCTGCATCAGGAAGAAGTTGATGAGAATGCCGACGAGGATCAGCGGCAGCGGCGAGGCCGCGGGCGAGGCGAAGGAGATCGAAAGCGCGATGCCGAGCGTCACCACCGACCAGTTCGTCGTGGTGTCGAGTCGCGTGCGCCAGATCGTCGAGCGGTAGACCTCACCGCGGTAGAGATGCGCGATCGCGCCCATCTCGCCACTGTCGAGCCTGCTGCGCCGAACCTCCCCGTCCATTGCAATCTTCCTCTTCCCTGCGGGGAGAGTGGCACGGGAGGCCTTGAACGGGCAAGGAAATTGCTTGCTGCGGGGCAGCGTGGCGCGCGCGCGGGAGGGTGGCTTCCCAAAACCCCGCATCCGCGCTACACCGCGCCCCCGAAGGAGCGCCCGGATGACCCAGAACTTCAGCTTCACCCTCACTGCCACCGACGGCAAGGCCCGCACCGGGGTGATTTCGACCCCGCGTGGCGAGATCCGCACCCCGGCCTTCATGCCGGTGGGCACCGCGGCCACGGTGAAGGCGATGATGCCCGAAAGCGTCGCGGCGACCGGCGCCGACATCCTTCTGGGCAACACCTATCACCTGATGCTGCGCCCCACCGCCGAGCGGATCGACCGGCTGGGCGGGCTGCACCGCTTCATGAACTGGCCGAAGCCGATCCTCACCGATTCCGGCGGGTTCCAGGTGATGAGCCTGTCCTCCCTGCGCAAGATGACCGAGGAGGGGGTGACGTTTTCGAGCCATGTCGACGGCTCGAAACATTTCCTGAGCCCGGAACGGAGCATGGAGATCCAGCGGCTGCTCGGCTCCGACATCGTGATGGCCTTCGACGAATGCCCGGCGCTGCCGGCGGACGAGGAAACCGTCGCCAAGTCGATGCGGCTCTCGATGCGCTGGGCGCAGCGCTCGCGCGATGCCTTCGGCGACCGGCCGGGGCATGCGCTTTTCGGCATCATGCAGGGCGGCGTGACGCCCGAGCTGCGCGAAGAGTCCGCCGAAAAGCTCAGGGAAATCGGCTTCGAGGGCTATGCCGTCGGCGGCCTCGCCGTGGGCGAGGGGCAGGAGGCGATGCTCGGTGTGCTCGACTATGCGCCGGGCTTTTTGCCCGCGGACAAGCCGCGCTACCTGATGGGGGTGGGCAAGCCCGACGACATCGTCGGCGCGGTCGAGCGCGGCATCGACATGATGGATTGTGTGCTACCCTCGCGCTCGGGGCGCACCGGCCAGGCCTGGACCCGGCGCGGCCAGGTCAACATCAAGAACGCGCGGCACATGGACGACCCGCGCCCGCTGGACGAACACTGCAGCTGCCCGGCCTGCCGCAACTATTCGCGCGCCTATCTCCACCACGTGTTCAAGGCGGGGGAGATGATCTCGGGCATGCTGCTCACCTGGCACAACCTGCATTATTATCAGGAGCTTATGGCGGGCATGCGGGCAGCGATCGCCGAGGGGCGCTTTGCCGCTTTCGTCGCCGATTTCCACGCGCTGCGCGCCGAGGGCGATATCGAGCCGCTCTGATCAGCCGGCGGCGGGCAGCGCCGGCGTGCCCCGCGCGGGCTCTTCGCGCTTGCGGATCTCGCGCCCGAGGAGGGAGTGGTCGCGCCGCCCGTCGAGCCGCGCGCGCAGGCACATCGCGAGGTCGCGCTGGATCGAGGAGAGCGTCATCTGGAGCCAGGTTCCGGGGCCGATAGATCGGAAGAGCACAC
>NZ_JBFXGV010000078.1:0-6962 GCF_050177655.1 Paenirhodobacter sp. | reverse complement strand
AGACGATCAACGCGGTCGATGCCTGGCTGGGTTCGCTGCCCGGCCATGCCTATGCCAATGTCCGCCAGCCGCCGATCTCGACCCTGAACCTCGCCCATATGATCCCGCTTTCGGCGGTCTGGGCGGGCGATGCCGAGGACGCGCATTTCAAGGCGCCGCCTCTGCTTTACGGCAAGACCGAGGGATCGACCCCGTTCCGCTTTTCGCTCCATGTCGGCGATGTTGGTCACACGCTGGTGGTGGGCCCGACTGGCGCGGGCAAGTCGGTGCTGCTCGCCGCTATGGCGCTGCAGTTTCGCCGCTACGCCAAGGCGCAGGTCTTTGCCTTCGATTTCGGCGGCTCGATCCGGGCCGCGGCGCTGTCCATGGGCGGGGACTGGCACGATCTGGGCGGAGACTTGACGGATGGGGATGAGGCCGCCGTGGCGCTGCAGCCGCTGGCGCGGATCGACGCGCCCCCCGAACGCGCCTGGGCTGCCGACTGGATCGCCGCGATCCTGGCTCGCGAAGGGATCACGCTCACCCCGGAGGTGAAAGACCATCTCTGGACCGCGCTGACCTCGCTGGCCTCGGCCCCGATCGGCGAGCGCACCCTCACCGGGTTGGCCGTGCTCCTGCAATCGAACGACCTCAAACAGGCCCTACGCCCCTATTGCCTGAGTGGGGCCCATGGTCGCCTGCTCGATGCCGAGGCGGAAAACCTCGGAACAGCCTCGGTGCAGGCCTTCGAGATCGAAGGGCTGGTAGGCACTGCGGCCGCGCACGCCGTGCTCTCCTACCTCTTCCACCGCATCGGCGATCAACTCGACGGGCGCCCCACGTTGCTCATCATCGACGAAGGGTGGCTCGCGCTCGATGATGAAAGCTTCGCGGGCCAGCTCCGGGAATGGCTCAAGACCCTGCGCAAGAAGAACGCCTCGGTCGTTTTTGCAACGCAATCGCTGTCGGATATCGACACTTCGCCCATCGCGCCAGCCATCATCGAAAGCTGCCCGACGCGGCTTTTGCTGCCCAATGAGCGCGCCATCGAACCGCAGATCACCGCGATCTACCGCCGCTTCGGTCTCAACGACCGGCAGATTGAGATCCTCGCCCGCGCCACCCCCAAGCGCGACTATTACTGCCAGTCGCGGCGCGGCAACCGGCTCTTCGAGCTTGGCCTCAGCGAGGTCGGCCTCGCACTCTGCGCCGCCTCGGCCAAATCCGATCAGGCCCGCATTGGCCAGATCCTCGCCGAGGTCGGGGCAGGGGGCTTTCTCGCCGCCTGGCTGCGCGCCCACGGGGCAGACTGGGCCGCCGATCTCATCCCGGAGCTTACCAACCTTGCGCCCGAGGCCGAGGCCCTTCAACAACCCCAACCCGATCAGGAGGTGACATCATGATCCCTAACACTCTTGCCCGTTTCAAACTGCCCCGTGTCTCGATGCTCGCGCTGGCGCTCGCCGTGCCGCTGAGCGCCTCACCGCTTCTGGCGCCGCCGGCGCATGCGCTCTTCGGTTTCGGCAGCGGACCGTTCATCGTCTACGATCCGACCAACCATGCCGAGAACCTGCTCACCGCGGCGCGCGCGCTGGAGCAGATCAACAACCAGATCTCCCAGCTTCAGAACGAAGCGCAAATGCTGATCAACCAGGCCCGCAACCTGACGAGCCTGCCCTATTCGGCCCTGAGCGCGCTGCAGCAGAATGTCGATCGCACCCGCACGCTTCTCTCCGAGGCGCAGAACATCGCCTTCGACGTGCAGCAGATCGACCAGATGTTCCAGCAGGACTATGCCAATATCCCGCTGTCCTCGAGCGATGCGCAGCTCCTTTCCGACGCCCGCACCCGCTGGGGCAATACGGTGGGCGGGCTGCAGGATGCGATGCGCGTACAGGCCGGTGTGGTCGGCAATATCGATGCGCAGCGTGCCCAGCTCTTCGCCCTCGTGGGCGAAAGCCAGAGCGCGGTCGGTGCGCTGCAGGCCACGCAGGCGGGCAATCAACTCCTCGCGCTGCAAGCCCAGCAGATCGCCGATCTCACCGCCGTCACGGCCGCCAACGGCCGGGCCGAGGCGCTGGCCGAGGCGGAACGCGCCGCCGCCGCCGAGCAGGGGCGCGTTCAGCGCGAGCGGTTCCTGACCCCTGGCACCGGATATCAGCCGGGCTCCGTCCAGATGTTTCACAACTGAGACTGAGGGGCAGGGGACACATGGACAGCAGGACACTCACCCGGGTCGCGGCGGTTGCGCTTTTGGCCGTCGCGCTCACCGCCTCGTTGATCGCGATGAGCTGGCAGGAACAAGAAGATGAGCCGGCGCGCGCAATCTCCGCAGCACCAGCGATCCCCCCCGCCGATCCCCTGCGCGAAGGTCAGCGCCGCTGCCAGCAGATGGGTGAAGCCGCCGCCAAAGATCCCGATTGCATGGCGATCTGGGCCGAGACCCGCGACCGCTTCCTCGGACGCGATACCGGGTCTCGGGACGCGGAGCACTGATCCATGGGCGGTACCGGCGTTATCGACGACTTCCTTGGGGTCTTCACCTCTTATATCGATAGTGGCTTCGGGCTTCTGGGCAACGAGGTGGCCTTCATCGCCACCACGCTGATCGTGATCGACGTGACGCTCGCCGCGCTCTTCTGGACCTGGGGCGCCGATGACGACATCCTTGCCCGCCTGGTGAAAAAGACACTCTTCGTCGGGGCCTTCGCCTATCTGATCTCGAACTGGAACAGCCTCGCGCAGATCGTCTTCAACAGTTTCGCGGGGCTCGGGCTGATGGGTTCGGGCACGAGTTTCTCGGCCCGCGATCTCTTGCGTCCCGGGCAGGTGGCCCAGACCGGGCTCGATGCCGGCCGGCCGCTCCTCGAAAGCATTTCCGACCTGATGGGCTTCGTCTCTTTCTTCGAGAACTTCGTTCAGATCGCCTGCCTGCTCTTCGCCTGGGCGCTGGTGCTGCTCGCTTTCTTCATCCTCGCGGTGCAGCTCTTCGTCACCCTCATCGAGTTCAAGCTGACGACGCTCGCGGGCTTCGTGCTCATCCCCTTCGGCCTGTTCGGCAAGACCGCCTTCATGGCCGAACGGGTGCTCGGAAACGTCGTCTCCTCGGGCATCAAGGTGCTGGTTCTCGCGGTGATCATCGGCATCGGCTCGACGCTGTTCGGGCAGTTTACCGCAGGTTTCGGAGGCGCGACCCCGACCATCGACGAGGCCATGGCCATCGTGCTCGCGGCGCTTTCGCTTCTGGGGCTCGGCATATTCGGCCCGGGCATCGCCACCGGACTGGTCTCGGGCGGGCCGCAACTTGGCGCGGGCGCGGCAGTCGGAACGGGCCTTGCCGTGGGCGGAGCGGCCCTTGCCACCGGCGGTGGTGCCATGCTCGCCGCACGCGGGGCTGGGGCCGCGGTTTCTGGCGGTGTCGCCGCATCGCGCGGAGCCATAGGCGCGGCAGGTGCTGCCTCGAGCGCCTATTCGCTTGGCTCCATCGGCCAGTCCGGTGCGTCCGGCATGGCCTCGGGGCTGGGCGGGGTCACCCGGACTGCCGGGTCCGCTGCGGCGTCGCCGTTGCGCAAGGCTGCCGCGCGGGCAGGCGAGGCGGCGAAGGAGAGCTATTCGAGCGGGGCCAAGGCAGGGTTTGCCGCCAGTGGCGGAAGCTCTTCGATGGGTACCATTGCCGAGGGATCAACCACAGCTGCGCCATTGTCCTCGTCCGGCCCACCCGATTGGGCCAAATCCATGCGCCGCAAACAGGCGCTGAGCCACGGCATCACCTCGGCAGGCCATGCCTTGCGTGCGGGTGACAGCCATGGCGCCGGCGCTGCCATCAGCCTTTCGGAAAGAGATCGCTCATGACCGTCTTCAAACGCTCATCCCCCCATTACGGCAAGACCCCGGAACCGGAAACGCCCTATCAAAAGGCCGCCCAGGTCTGGGACGAGCGTATCGGCTCCGCCCGCGTGCAGGCCAGGAACTGGCGGCTCATGGCCTTCGGTTCGCTCTTCCTTTCCGCCGGATTCGCCGCCGCGCTGGTCTGGCAATCGGCGCGCGGCACCATCGTGCCCTGGGTGGTGGAGATCGACCGCCATGGCGAGGCGCGCGCGGTCGAGGCCGCCACAGCCGCCTACCGGCCCACCGATCCGCAGATCGCCTTCCATCTCGCCCGGTTCATCGAGGAGGTGCGCGGGCTCTCCGCCGATCCGATCGTGGTGCGCCAGAACTGGCTGCGCGCCTATGATTACACCACGGACCGTGGCGCGGTGGCGTTGGGCGACTATGCCCGGTCAAGCGATCCGTTCACCCGTGTCGGCAAGGAACAGGTCTCGATCGAGGTTTCCTCGGTCATCCGTGCCTCGCCCGACAGTTTCCGGGTGGCCTGGAGCGAGCGGCATTACGAGGGCGGCCAACTCGCCCGCTCCGAGCGCTGGACCGCCATCCTCACCATTGTAATCCAGCCGCCGCGCACACCCGAACGCCTGCGCGCCAATCCCCTCGGAATTTATGTCAACGCGATCAACTGGTCGCGGGAGATGAGCCAATGATCCATGCCTCCTCCATGCCCGTCGTCACCTTGCTGAGCGTGTCGCTTCTTGCCGGCTGTGCCACGAGCCCGGCGCTCGAGTTTTCCTATGACGACGAGGTGCCGCCGCTCCCGGCGACACGGTCCACGACCTCCGACGATCAACCCCGCGCCCTGCGCACCCCGCCGGCCTGGACCCCAAGCCGGGGCGGGGTCAGCGCCGCGACGCCCGTGGCCCGGGTGACCAACGCCAATGCCGCCGCCCGGGTCGAACCGCGCCGGGACGGCTATTTCAACGCGATCCAGATCTATCCCTGGTCGGAAGGGGCGCTCTATCAAGTCTATGCCGCGCCCGGCCAGATCACCACCATCGCGCTTGAACCCGGCGAGGCGCTGACCGGCACCGGTCCGATCGCGGCGGGCGACACCACCCGCTGGATCATCGGCGATACCGAGAGCGGCTCGGGCAGTGCGCGCCGCGTGCTCGTGCTGGTCAAACCGACGCGCAGCGACATCAGCACCAATCTGGTGATCTCCACCGACCGGCGGACCTATCTGATCGAGCTGCGCGCGGGCGAGCAAACCTGGATGCCCGCGGTCTCCTGGGCCTATCCGCGCCGCGCGTCACCCCAGCGGGTCACGGCGGCAACGCCGGCGATCCCGCCGCTCAATGCGCGCAACCACCGCTACGGGCTGCAGGGCGATGCGCCGCCCTGGCGTCCGGTCTCGGTCTTCGATGATGGCCGCCGCGTCTATGTCGTCTTTCCGGCGGGGATTGCACAGGGCGAGATGCCGCCGCTCTTCGTGCTCGGCTCGGACGGGAAACCCGAGATCGTCAACAGCCGCATCTATCACAACGTGCTGATCGTCGACCGGCTCTTCGGTGCCGCCGAGTTGCGGCTCGGCAGCGGCCGTAACCAGCAGGTGGTGAAAATCCTGCGCCTCGCACCGCAGGCGGAGACAAGCACCGATGCGCCGAAAACGGGGCAGGGTCATGACTGAACCGAGCACCGGCAGTGAAGAGGATCTCGCCGCGCCGATGCGGTTGCGCGCCGATCCGCCCCGGGTCACGCGCCTTTCGCGCAAGGTTCTGGCGGGCCTTGGCCTCGTTGCAGGGCTCGGGATTGGCGGTGCGCTGATCTATGCGCTGCAAAGCCCCGATCGTGGGGCCGGGCCCGAGGAGCTGATCACTACCGATAATCGCCAGCCCGCCGATGGGTTGCGGGACCTGCCCAGCAGCTATGATGCGGTGCCGCGCCTCGGGCCGGCGCTTCCCGGTGATCTCGGTGGCGCGATCCACAGCGCGCAGGAACGCGGCCAGCCGATTGCCGCGCCGGCGATCTCTGCCCCCGCCGTGGACCCGGAAGAGCAAAGGCGGCTGGCCGAGATGGACGCAGCCCGTACCAGCGGGTTGTTCTTCCAGACCCGGCCGGGCGCACAGGGGGGCGCCGGGCTCGGGGGCGTTGGCACAGCGCTGTCTGGAGCGGCGGAGGCTGCCGGGCAGGATCGCCAGCAGGCTTTCCTCAATGGGTCTGTCGATCGCCAGACCGTCGCAACCGACCGCATCGCGGCCCCGGCCTCGCCCTATATCCTTCAGGCAGGCTCGGTGATCCCGGCGGCGCTCATCACCGGCATCCGCTCGGATCTTCCGGGACAGATCACCGCGCAGGTCACCCAGAATGTCTATGATAGCCCGACCGGCAGCCTGCTCCTGATCCCGCAAGGCACCCGCATCATCGGCGAATACGACAATGGCGTCAGTTTCGGCCAGCGCCGGGTGCTGTTGGTTTGGAACCGGCTGATCCTCCCCAATGGCCGCTCGATCGTGCTCGAACGCCAGCCGGGTGCCGATGCGAGCGGTTATGCGGGGCTCGAGGATGGTGTCGATCACCATTGGGGCGATCTGGCCAAGGCCGCGGGGCTTGCCACGCTTCTTGCCTTCACCGCGGAGCTCGCCACTGATGACGACGACCGGCTTCTGCAAGCGCTGCAGGACGGCGCTGTGGACACGGTCAATGATGCCGGCCAGCAGATCGTCCAGCGCCAATTGGCCGTCGCGCCGACGCTGACTATCCGGCCCGGATTCCCGCTGCGGGTGATCGTCAGCCGCGATCTCGTGCTCGAGCCCTATGGAGGATGACATGGGCAATCTGAAACTGGGGCCCCTTGCCGATGACAAGCCGGTCAAACTAACGATCGAACTGCCCGCGGGCCTGCACCGCGATCTGGTGGCCTATGGGGAAATCCTCGGACGCGAAGGCGGGCAGGGGGCCGTTCCCCCGGCGCGGCTCATCGTGCCGATGCTGGAGAGGTTCATCGCGACCGATCGGGGCTTTGCCAAGGCGCGCAAGGGCGTCCGAACCTAGCGGACAACTCCCTGCCAGGCCCCGGCGGTGTCAGGTTTCGGGCTCAGCCGTTGGATGATAGGCCGCGTCGAGCGAGAGTTGACGGGCCGTCTCCAGCAGCA
>NZ_JBFXGV010000077.1:0-7092 GCF_050177655.1 Paenirhodobacter sp. | reverse complement strand
AGCCGCTCGCCGCGCGAATAGTTCGGCGTGGCGTAATCGGTGACGCGATCGGAGCCGAACTCGAAGAAGCCGACGTCGTTCTGGAACGAGAACGGGATGTCGAGCCCGTCGATCCAGGCCATCGGCTGGTCGGTCTCGTTGTGGTGGCCGTGGAAATTCCAGCCCGGGGTCAGCAGGAAATCGCCGCGCGACATCCGCACCGGATCGCCGTTCACCACCGTCCAGACGCCCTCGCCCTCGACCACGAAGCGGAAGGCGTTCTGCGAATGGCGGTGTTCGGGCGCGGTTTCCTTCGGGCCGAGATACTGGATCGCGCACCAGAGCGTGGGCGAGATATAGGCCTCGCCGCCGAGCCCGGGGTTCGCAAGCCCGATCGCC
The DNA here is from genome assembly GCF_050177655.1 of Paenirhodobacter sp. Taxonomy (NCBI): domain Bacteria; kingdom Pseudomonadati; phylum Pseudomonadota; class Alphaproteobacteria; order Rhodobacterales; genus Paenirhodobacter; species Paenirhodobacter sp. The sequence goes on along the minus strand of NZ_JBFXGV010000077.1, from coordinate 6,714 downwards.
CGGCGTTCCCCGCCGCGACCCACCGGAACCAGCTCGCCCGAGGCCTGCGCGAGCGGATAGAGATCGGCCCATTTCCAGACATGGGCGACCGCCTTCGGCCGCGGATGGCGCGGCATCAGATCGCCGAGCTGGGTCCAGAGCGGGTTCAGATGCTGCGCCTTGAAATCCGCGTAAAGCTGACGCAGTGCCGGGCTGTCCGCCGGCTGCATGGCATTGTCCATGTCACTCCTCCCCTAGCGACTCGATGTCTTGACGATAGGTAGCATGCGTATCATTAGTATGCGTGTCAATATCAGATATGCATAATTCGCATGGCTCCGCCGCGCTTGCCTGAGCCGCGGCCTTGCACTAGGCAGAGGCATGACTTCGATTTACGACCTTCCGGGGCACCTGATCCGCCGCATGCACCAGATTTCCGTCTCCGCCTTCGCGGCCGAGGTGGGTGGCGCCGGATTCGACCTCACGCCGGTGCAATTCGCCGCGCTGAGCATGCTCGAGGAACACCCCGACGTGGATCAGGCGACGCTCGCCGGAATGATCGCCTATGACCGGGTGACGATCGGCGGGGTGATCGCGCGGCTCGAAAGCCGCGGGCTGATCGAACGCACGGTGAGCGAGACCGACCGGCGCGCGCGGCGGCTGCGGCTGACCGAGCGCGGCGCCTCGATCCTGCAGACGGTGCGCCCTGCGGTGCGGCGCGCGCAGGCGCGGATGGTCGCCGGGCTCGACGCGGCGGAACAGGACCAGCTGCTCGCGCTGATGCACAAGATCGCCGAGCACAACAACGAGATGAGCCGCGCGCCGCTGCGCCCGAACGAGACCTGAGACCGGGACGGGCCGCGGCATCGGCGCCGCTGTGCAAGGCGCGCCCCGCGCGCTAGACTGGCGCCATCCCAGCCGCTGCCCCCGCGCAGCCTTGCCAGGTCCGCCCCGATGCCCGCGCTCCGCCGCCCCTCCCTCCCCGCCATCCTGCTTTCCATCGCGCTCGCCGCGCTGATCGCGGGCCTGCTCGCCCGCCTCGCCGCGCGCCCTGATCTCGCCGCCCCGATCTGGGTCGCGGGCGTGGTGCCGGTGCTCGCCGCGCTTATCGTCGAGATCGCGCGCAGCCTCTGGCGCGGCGAGGTTGGGCTCGACATCGTCGCGGCGCTCTCGATGAGCGCGGCGCTGGTCTTCGGCGAAAGCCTCGCGGCGGCGGTGGTGGCGGTGATGTACACCGGCGGGAGTTTCCTCGAATCCTACGCCGAGGGCCGCGCCCGGCACGAGATGCACGCGCTGCTCGCCCGGGTGCCAAGGCGCGCGCGCAGGCTTACCGGCGAGACGCTCGAGGAGGTGCCGCTCGACGCGATCGTGCCCGGGGACCGGCTGCTGATCCGGCAGGGCGATGTGGTGCCGGTCGACGGCCATGTCGCCTCGGAGCGCGCCTTTCTCGACACTTCCGCGCTCACCGGCGAGTCGCTGCCGGTGAAGCTCGCCCACGGGGACGAGACGATGAGCGGCGCGACCAACGCGGGCGAGGCCTTCGAGCTGGTCGCGACGCGGCGCGCGGAGGAAAGCACCTATGCCGGGATCGTGCGCCTCGTCGAAAGCGCGCAGGCCTCGAAGGCGCCGATGTCGCGGCTCGCCGATCGCTGGTCGGTGGGCTTTCTCGCGGTGACGCTGGCGCTTGCCGGCGCGGCCTGGGCGCTCACCGGCGATCCGATCCGCGCGGTCGCCGTGCTCGTCGTCGCCACCCCCTGCCCGCTCATCCTCGCGGTGCCGGTCGCGCTTGTCGCCGGGCTTTCGCGCGCGGCGCATTTCGGCGTGCTGATCAAGGGCGCCAAGCCCCTCGAGGCGATGGCCGCGGTGCAGACGCTGATCCTCGACAAGACCGGCACGCTGACCGACGGCCGGCCGCGGATCACCGCGATCGAGGCCGAGCCGGGCTTCGCCGAAGACGAGGTGCTGCGCCTTGCCGCCGCGCTCGATCAGGGCTCGCAGCATCCGGTGGCGCAGGCGCTGGTGACCGAGGCGCGCCGCCGCGGCCTTGCCCTGCCCTTGCCGCGCGATCTGGTCGAACGCCCGGGCGAGGGGCTGATCGGCACCGTCGAGGGGCGGCGCGCGGTGGTCGGCGGCATCGGTTTCGTCGCGGGCGAGCTTGGCCTCGGCTGGATCGAGGCACCGGCGCAGGCGCCCGGCGCGGTGCTCGTCGCGCTCGGGATCGAGGGGCGGCTTGCGGGCTGGCTGGTGATGGCCGATCCGCTGCGCGAGGACGCGCGCGAGATGCTTGCCGCGCTGCGCGGGCGCGGCATCGCCCGGATCCTGCTCGCCACCGGCGACCGCGCGGCGGTGGCGGAACGGGTGACCGAGGGGCTTGGCCTCGACGGGCTGCGCGCCGAACTGACGCCCGACCGCAAGGTGCTCACCGTGCTCACCGAGCGCAAGAACGGGCCGGTGATGATGGTCGGCGACGGGGTGAACGACGCCCCTGCCCTCGCCGCCGCCGATGTCGGCGTGGCGATGGGCGCGCGCGGCGCCGCGGCCTCGGCCGAGGCGGCCGATGTGGTGCTGCTCGTCGACCGCATCGACCGGCTGGTGAGCGGCATCGCGGTGGCGCAGGGCGCGCTCGCGATCGCGCGGCAGAGCGTCTTCGTCGGCATCGGCCTCTCGCTCGCCGGGATGATCGCGGCGGCGCTCGGCTTTCTCACCCCGGTCGAGGGGGCGCTGCTGCAGGAGGCGATCGACGTCGCCGCGATCCTGAACGCGCTGCGCGCGCTGCGTATCACCCCGCCCGGAGAGGGCGCGGCCTGATCCGTTTCAATGGACTGATTTCACGTCGTATTCCCGGTTTTCCGACATTTCGCGAATTTCGGAAAACCGGGCGTGCGCCCCTCAGCCATGCTCGGCGATATAGGCCTCGATCCGCGTCACCTCTCCGGCCGAGCCGAAGATCAGCGGGCAGAAGGCATGCGGCGCCGCCGGCACGAGGTCGAGGATGCGATTGCGCCCGTCGCTCGCGCGCCCGCCCGCCTGCTCGACGATGAAGGCGATCGGGATCGCCTCATAGGCAAGGCGCAGCCGGCCGTTCTCATAGCCCTTGCGGCGGTCCTGCGGGTAGAGGAACGCCCCGCCCTTGAGCATGATCCGGTGCAGATCGCCCACCGCCGCGGCGAGCCAGCGCATGTTGAAATTCTTGCCCCGCGGGCCGTCCTTGCCCTCGATCACGTCGCGCAGATAGGCCTGTAGCCCGGGCCGCCAGAACCGCTCGTTCGAGGCGTTATAGGCGATCATCGAGGTCTCGGGCTTGAGGGTGATGTTCTCGGCGGCGATGCGGAAATCGTCCGATTGCCGGTCGAGCGTGGCGATATGGACGCCGTCGCCGAGCGACCAGACGAAATCGACCGAATGGCCGAAACAGGCATAGCCCGCGGCGACCGCCTCGCTGCCGGGGCGGCGGAAGCTGCCGTCGCCGGCCGGGTAGATCACGAAGAGCATGCCGAGAAGCGCGCAGATCCCGATCGAGCCGGAGCCGTCGATCGGATCCATCGCGACGTCGAACTCGCCTTCGGGGTCGAGGGTGACGATCGCCTCGGCCTCCTCGGAGAGCACGTGGCGGATCGAACAGCCGGCAAGCGCGGCGAGCATGTGCTCATGTGCGCCGACGTCGAGCGCCTTCTGCGCGTCGCCGCTGTCATTGGTGCCGACGAGCACCGCCGGATCGCCCGGCAGAAGCCCCGCGGCGAGGCGGTCGGCGATCGCGGGCAGCGCCTCGGCGATATGGCGCACGATGCGGCCGGCGCCCGCGTCGGGCAGGCGGACATGCAGCAGATCGCCCGCGATGGGCCTGTCGTGCGGAAGGGTGAGCATGATCGGTCGTCCTCTGAGCGCCGGGCCCCGCTGGCCCGCCCCTCCCTAGCGCCGATCCGTGCCGGGAAACAGGGGAAACCCGCGCCCGCGGGCCGGTCCGCCGCCATCAGTGGTGCGAGGCTCACCACCCCTCGACGGCTCGCGCCGCTTCGGCTGTCACGCAAGCATGACGGGACGGAAAAGGCGTTGGTACTTCACAGGATCCTCGAAAAAGCGGAGCGCGCGAAATCAGCCGCGTGCGTGTCACAAACGTTAACGCCTTCGTGAGGTCCGGCTCCATTGGGGAAAAATCCCCATGTGGCGCCGGGGTGACAGCTGCCGCGGCGTTCAGCCGCGCAGCTGCCGCGCGAGGATCGCGGCGCAAAGCGCGAGCTGGTCGCGCGCGATGGATTCGTCGGGCTGATGGCCGTCGTCCATCGTGCCCGGGCCGCAGACCACGGTGGGAATGCCGCGCGCCGCGAAGAAGCCCGCCTCGGTCCCGTAGGAGACCTTCACCGGCGCGGGATCGGGCAGCAGCGCGGCGAAGGCGGCGATCGCGGGGGTGGCGGGGTCGCTTTCAAGGCCGGGATAGGCGCCGGTCGGGGTGATCTCGACGCCCGCGGGCAGATCCGCGGTGATCCGGGCGAGGATCTCCTCGGTCGTCTCGCTGGCAAGATGGCGGATCTCGAACAGGACCTCGGCCAGATCGGGCACGATATTGAGCGCGACACCGCCCTGCATCCGCCCGGCATGGACCGTCGAACAGGGGATGTCATAGGCCGCGTCCTGCGCGCCCTCGCGCAAAAGCCGCGCCTGTTCGCTGCGCAGCGCGGCGATCAGATCGGCGGCCAGATGCAGCGCATTGGTGAAGCGCGGCGCCATCGCGGAATGGCCCGCCGTGCCATGGCAGGTCGCGCGAAAACTCGCCTTGCCCTTGTGGCCGAGGCCGAGGCGCATCAGCGTGGGTTCCCCCACGATGCACAGATCGGGGCGGCCGAGCGTCGGGATCACCCGATCGATCATCTGCGGAATGCCGCGGCAGCCGAGCTCCTCGTCCCAGCTGAGCGCGATCGAGACCGGGCGCGCGGGCGGGGTGGCGCGCAGGGTTTCGGCCAGTGCCAGAACGCAGGCGACAAACCCCTTCATGTCGGTGGTGCCGCGGCCATGCAGGCGGTCGCCGCGCGGGGTGAGCGCGAAGGGCTCGACGCTCCAGCGCTGGCCCTCGACCGGGACGACATCGGTATGGGCGGAAAGCAGCGTGCCGCCCTGCCCCGCGCCAAAGCGCGCGAGCAGCCCGGCCTTGGGTTCGCCTTCCGCCGCGATGCGAGTGACGGAGAATCCGGCGTCACTCAGAAAGCGCGCGACCCAGTCGACGAGCTCGAGGTTCGAGCGCGCCGAGACGGTCGGAAAGGCGACGAGCGTCGCGAGGATATCCTCGATCCGGGTCAGCATCAGAGTGTCTCCTCATGCACGATCGCGCCGGCGCAGATCGTCAGCGCGGCATGGCATTCCCCGGCGCCCTCGGCAAGCGCGCGCGGATCGCCGGCGAGCAGCACGAGATCAGCTTCCATCCCGGCCTCGAGCCGCCCGCGGCGGTCTTCGGCGAAAAGCGCCTGCGCCCCGCCCGCGGTATAGGCGGCGATCACCGCGGCGAAGGGCAGCCGCTGATCGGGGACATCCGCGGCCCAGGGCTGGCGGGAGAGCGCCGCGTGGATCGCGCCAAAGGGCGAAAGCGGCGCCGTCGGCCAGTCGGTGCCGAAGGCGAGCGGCACGCCGGCGCCGGCGAGCGCGGCCCAGGGAAAGGTGTCGCGCCAACGATCGCGGCCCATGATCGAGACGGTGGGCTCCAGCGGCAGCCCGCTCGAGCCGGGCGGATGCACCGGCTGCATCGAGGCAATCACGCCGAGATCGGCGATCCGCGCCAGATCGTCGGGGTGCAGCATGTCGATATGCTCGATCCGGTGGCGGGCGTCGCGGTGCCCGTTCGCGGCCCGCGCCGCGGCATAGCCGTCAAGCGCCATGCGCACGGCCGCGTCGCCCACGCAATGCACCTGGATCTGCAGACCCCGCGCATCCGCCGCGATGCAAAGCGCGTTGAAACGCTCGGGCCTGAAGAGCGGTTCGGAGCGAAAGCCCGGCCGCCCGGGGTAGTCGTCGGTGCGATAGGCGGTCCAGGTGTCGAAGACGCCGTCGAGGAACATCTTGATCCGGCCAAAGCCGAGCCGGTCGCTGCCCGGGCGCGCCGCCGCCGCGATCAGCTCGGCGATGCGGGCGTCGTCATGGGTGGGCGAGAGCCGCATCGCGGTCGAAACGCGGATCGGCAGCGCGCCCTCGCGGTCCATCTCGGCCAGAAGATCGGCGAGGTAGAGGTTGCCGTCCATGTTCACCGCGGTGGTGATGCCATGGGCCGCACAGGCGGAAAGCGCCGCGGCGAGCGTCGCGCGGTCGGCGGCGCGATCTTCCGGCGAGACCGCCTTGGGCTCCTCGCCCGCCATCGCAAGCCCGTCGCGCCCGCCATTCGCGGAAAGCCGCAGCACCAGCGCCATCGCCGCGCCCTCGCGCAGCTCGCCATTCGGGCGGCCATCGGCGCCGATCACCACCTCGGCCCCCTCGAGCGCGGGCACCGCCGCCATCAGCCCCGCGGCCTGCAGCGCCGCGGTGTTCGCCCAGGCGGCATGGCCATCGACGGCGAGCACCAGAAGCGGGCGGTCGGGGCAGAGCGCGTCAAGCGCCTGCCGGTCGGGGCGCGTGCCGGGGCCGAGAAATTCGTAATTCGCGGAAAAGGCGACAAGCAGCCGCACCGCGGGGTTTTGCGCGGCGAATCCGGCGATCGCCTGCGCCGCGGCCGCCGCCCCCTCGATGCCGAGCAGGTTCAGCTGCGCAAGCGTCGCG
>NZ_JBFXGV010000076.1:0-7100 GCF_050177655.1 Paenirhodobacter sp. | reverse complement strand
CGTAGGCCTTGAATTCACCGAAGTACTTCGTGATCGCAGCCGTCAGCGTCGTCTTGCCGTGGTCAACGTGGCCGATCGTGCCGATGTTGACGTGCGGTTTCGTCCGTTCAAACTTTGCCTTTGCCATTCGCGGGGCGCCTTTGGTTCGGGGGCCGCCATCGGCCCGAGTCAATATCGGCCGTTCCCTATTGCGATGACGCGGAAAAATCAAGACCGCTTCGCGCGCACAGGCGCGCAGGCGCCGCCCCGAAGCGGCGCGGGCACAGCCGCCCCCGCCGCCGCGCCGCACCGGGGGAGCGGAGGGGCGCATTTCCCCTCGGCAGGCCGCGGGTCGGCGGCTAGACTGCGCGCGAAACCTCTGTGGGAGTTTGACGATGTCCTTGATGGGAACCCTGGCCAAGGTGGCGATCGGCGTGGCGGTGGCGAAAGGCGCCTCGAGCCTCGCGAAGAGCGGCCGAAGCGCCTCGGGCAGTTCGGCCGGCGCCGGCGGGCTCGGTGACATGATGGGCGCGATCCTCGGCGGTGGCAGCGGCACGGGCAGCGTCGCCGGCGGGCTTGGCGGCTTGCTCGACGAGCTCGGCGGCATGGGTGCCGGCACGACGACCAGCCGCCGCACGGCCACGACGAGCCGGCGCAAGACGCAGGAGCCCGATATCGGTTCGCTCCTCGGCCAGCTCACCGGCGCGACCGGCGGATCGGGCAGCGCGACGGGCGGCATCGGCGATCTGATCGGCTCGCTGGCGACCGCGGGGGCCGCAGGTGGCATCGGCGGGCTGCTCGGCGGCATGCTTTCGGGCGGCGGGCTCGGATCGAGCCTGAATTCCGCATTCGCGAACGGCGGCGAGCCCGACAGCAAACCGGCCCCCGCGCAGGAACTCGCCGCGGCGCTGCTGCTCAAGGCGATGATCCAGGCGGCGAAGGCCGACGGCCAGATCGACGCGGACGAACAGCAGAAGCTGATGGCGAAGCTCGGCGAGGTCACCGATGCCGAGAAGGCCTTCGTGCAGCAGGAGCTGGCGGCGCCGGTCGATGTCGAGGGGCTGGCACGGCAGATCCCCGAGGGGCTCGAGGCGCAGGCCTATACGATGTCGGTGATGGCGATCGACCTCGACAGCCAGGCGGAGGCGCAATACCTGCACCAGTTCGCCACCGCGCTCGGCCTGCAGCCGGTGGAGGTGAACCACATCCACGATCAGCTCGGCGTGCCGAAGCTTTACGCCTGAACGCGCCGGGGGCTGCGCGCCCCCGGCCTCCCCGGCCTATTCCGGCCAGGAAGAAAGCCCCGGGCCTTCATCTTGCCGGAAATACCTCGGGGGGATTGGCCGCAGGCCAAGGGGGGCTGCGCCCCCCTCTTTTTCGATCAATTGAAACGATTGTCCCGCGGGAAGCCGCGCGGCGCCATCCGGCCCGCGGTGGCGCGCTTGCCCAGCCATTCGGAAAGATCCGTCTCGGTCCGGGTGCGCCCCGCCGGATCCTTCCAGCTCACCCCGTCGGCCAGCGTGAAGGTGATCGCATCGCTCAGCCCGCCATCCTTGAACTTCTGCAGCCGCACGCCCTTGCCGCGCGCCATTTCGGGCAGCTCCTCGAGCGGGAAGACGAGCAGCTTGCGATTCTCGCCGACACAGGCGACGGCATCGCCGCCCACCATGCGGCAAACCGCGGTCTTCGCCCCCTCGCGCATGTTCAGCACCTGCTTGCCGGTGCGGGTCGAGGCCACGAGCTCCTCCCCCGGCACGACGAAACCGTCACCATCCGAGGAGGCGAGCAGGAATTTCTCCCCCGGCTTCGGCACGAGCACATGGCTGACCTCGACCTCGTTCGGCAGATCGACCATGAGCCGCACCGGCTCGCCCATGCCGCGCCCGCCGGGCAGGTTCGCACCAAGCAGCGTCCAGGCGCGCCCGTTCGTGCCCATCAGCACGATCCGGTCGGTGGTCTCGGCATGCAATGCAAAGGCCGGGCCGTCCCCATCCTTGAACTTCACCTCGGCATCGAGCGGCTGATGCCCCTTCATCGCGCGCACCCAGCCCATCTTCGACAGGATCACGGTGATCGGCTCGCGCTCGATCATCGCCTCGATCGGCACGTCGGTGACCTCGCCCGCATCCTCGAAATCGGTGCGGCGCTTGCCCGCCTCGGTGCCCTTGCCAAAGGCCTTGCGGACCTCCGCGAGCTCCTTGCCGATCTGCTTCCACTGCGCCTTTTCCGAGGCCAAAAGCGCCTCGAGCCGCTCGCGCTCGGCGATCAGCCCGTCGCGTTCGGCGCGCAGTTCCATCTCCTCGAGCCGGCGCAAGCTGCGCAGCCGCATGTTGAGGATCGCCTCGGCCTGCGCCTCGGTCAGATGCGCGACCGCCCCGCCCTCGGCCGCCCAGGGCTCGGCGATCAGCGCGGCCTTCGGATCATCCTCGAAGCGGATGATCTCGATCACCCGGTCGAGGTTGAGATAGGCGATGATATAGCCTTCGAGGATCTCGAGCCGGGTCGCGATCTTTTCCAGCCGGTGCTGCGAGCGGCGGCACAGCACCTCGCGGCGGTGGTCGAGGAAGGCGCGCAGCACCTCCTTGAGCGAGCAGACCTTGGGCACGCGCCCGTCGATCAGCACGTTCATGTTGAGCGAGAACCGCACCTCGAGCTCGGAATTGCGGAACAGCATCCCCATCAGCTGCGCGGGTTCGACCGTGCGCGCCCGCGGTTCGAGCACGATGCGCACATCGTCGGCGCTCTCGTCGCGCACATCGGCGAGGGCGGGCACCTTCTTCGTCTCGATCAGCTCGGCGAGGCGTTCGATCAGCTTCGCCTTCTGCACCTGATAGGGGATCTCGGTGACGACGACCTGCCACTGGCCGCGGCCCAGCTCCTCGACCGCCCAGCGCGCGCGCAGCCGGAACGCGCCGCGCCCGGTGCGATAGGCCTCGACGATATTCTCGCGCGGCTCGACCAGCACGCCGCCGGTCGGAAAATCCGGCCCCGGGATCAGCCCGACGAGCGCCTCGTCGGTGATCTCCGGTTCCTTGATCATCGCCAGACAGCCCTCGACCAGCTCGTCGAGGTTATGCGGCGGAATGTTCGTCGCCATGCCGACGGCGATGCCCGAGGCGCCATTCGCGAGCAGGTTCGGGAAGGCCGCGGGCAGCACCACCGGCTCGCTCAGCGTGCCGTCGTAATTCGGGCGGAAATCGACCGCATCCTCGGCCAGCCCTTCGAGCAGCGCCTCCGCCGGCGCCGCCATCCGCGCCTCGGTGTATCGGCTCGCCGCCGGATTGTCGCCGTCGATATTGCCGAAGTTGCCCTGCCCGTTGACGAGCGGGTAGCGCATCGCGAAATCCTGCGCGAGACGCGCCATCGCATCGTAGATCGCGGCATCGCCATGCGGGTGATAGTTGCCCATCACATCGCCCGAGATCTTCGCCGATTTGCGGAAGCCGCCGGTCGAGCTGAGCTTGAGCTCCCGCATCGCATAAAGAATGCGCCGATGCACCGGCTTCAGCCCGTCGCGGGCATCGGGCAGCGCGCGGTGCATGATCGTCGAGAGCGCATAGGTCAGGTAGCGCTCGCCGATCGCACGGGCGAGCGGCTCCGAGGTCGTCATCTGCGGCGGGGTGTCGTCATCTTCGCTCATGCCCCCGATCTAAAGGCTGCGCCCGCGCCGGTCCAGCGCGAAACGCGGACGCCGCCTCTGCGGGAAAATCCGGGCTTTTTTCTCCCGTCCCGGGAACCGTTCCGCGATTGACTCATTCCCCAAGGGCAAGCACAGCGTTATGATAACATTCCTGTGTAGTACGAGTCCCCTGGGGAGGGTGAAATGTTCCGGATGACCTTGATCACTTTGGCCGCGCTCTATCTTGTCCTGGCGGTTGCCGGTCGCGACGGAGGCAAGGACGAAGAGGCCCTGGCCGCAGCGCCGCAGGCCGCCGCGCAAACGGCTCCGATCGCCACGAGCCTCGCCGATCCGGCGAAACTCACCCCGGTGACCGCGGCCGCCTATACCACCGACGACACCCCCGCCCCCGCGGTCACGCCGGTGCGTCTGGCGCCGATGCCGGGCCCGTCGCTGCGCCCCGCGCCCGAATATCGCGGCCGGGAGGAGGCGCAGGCGGTCGACGGCGGCACGCTCTGGGCGGTGAACACGTCCTCGCTCAACGTCCGCTCCGGCCCCTCGACCGGCAACGCCGTGGTCGACCGGCTCACCCGCGGCGAGCAGGTGCTCGTCACCGCGGAAAGCGGCGGCTGGGTCCGCATCCGCATCGAGGGCGACGGCACCGACGGCTGGGTCTCGAAGAAACTCCTGCGCCCCGCGCGCTGACCCCGCCGGGCAAGGCGGAACTTGCCCCTTCTGCAGAGTTCAAATATCCCCGCCGGAGGCATCCCCGGGCGGAGAGACGCGATGGCGAAGACGATCCTGATCACCGGCTGTTCCTCCGGCATCGGCTATGACGCGGCGCATGGGCTGACGAAGGCGGGCTGGAAGGTCTTCGCCACCTGCCGCAGCGAGGAAGACTGCGCCCGGCTGCGCAGCGAGGGGCTGACCTCCTTCCAACTCGACCTCTCCGACCCCGCATCGATCGAGGCGGGCTTCAACGAGGCGCTCGCCCGCGGACGTGGCCGGCTCGATGCGGTCTACAACAACGCCGCCTTCGCCTGCCCCGGCGCGGTCGAAGACCTGCCTCCCGGCGCGCTGCGCGAGATCTTCGAGACCAATCTCTTCGGCCTGCACGACCTCACCACCCGCGCGATCAAGGTGATGCGGGCGCAGGGCGCGAATGGCGAGGGGCGGATCCTGCAATGCTCCTCCGTGCTCGGCATCGTCGGCATCCGCTGGCGCGGCGCCTATGTCGCGACGAAATTCGCGCTCGAGGGGCTCACCGACGTGCTGCGCCGCGAGATGCGCGACACCGGCATCAGGATCGTCACCATCAACCCTGGCCCGATCCCGACGAAGATCCGGGTGAACTCAATCCCGCATTTCGAGCGCTGGATCGACTGGAAGAATTCCGCGCGCCGCGAGCAATACGAAAGCGCGCTGCTCAAGCGGCTCTATGACGGTTCGGGCAAGCCCGACGCCTTCCAGCTGCCGCCCTCCGCCGTCACCGCGGCGATTCTCAAGGCGCTCGAGGCGCCCAATCCGCGCTCGCATTACTACGTCACCGGCGCGACGCATCTGAGCGCCCTCATCCGCCGCCTGCCGCTGCGGCTGCAGGACTGGATCCTCTCCCGCGCCTGACCTGCGCAGACCCGCGCCGACAAAACCCTCGCTTTTCGCCGCACCGCCGTTACTCTGGGGGCCGCGCAGCGAGGGAGGCAAGATGCGCAACGATCCGCTTTTCCTGCTCGCCGCGGGGGCGAGCCTCGTCGTGCTCGTCATCCTGATGATCGGCATCGGCGGCTTTGCCCGCGGCGGCGCGTTCAACAAACGCAACGCCAACAAGCTGATGCGGCTGCGCATCGCCGCGCAGGCGGTTGCGATCGCCCTCATTCTGCTGTTTGTCTGGCTGCGCAAGGGCTGAAAAGGGAGGCCGCGATGGTCGTGCTCAACCGCATCTACACCCGCACCGGCGACGCGGGCGAAACCGCGCTGGTGAACGGCGCGCGTGTCGCGAAACATTCGCCCCGCGTGCGCGCCTATGGCACGGTGGACGAGCTGAACGCGACGCTCGGCCTCGCGCGGCTGCATGCGACCGGCGAGACCGACGCGGCGCTCGCACGGATCCAGAACGACCTCTTCGATCTCGGCGCCGATCTCGCGCGCCCCGAGATGGAGAAGGACGGCGAGGCGGGCTATCCCGTGCTGCGCATCATCGAGACCCAGGTGACCCGGCTCGAGACCGAGATCGACGCGATGGTCGCCGTGCTCGAACCGCTGCGCAGCTTCATCCTGCCGGGCGGCTCGGCGCTCGCCGCGCATCTGCACCTCGCGCGCACCGTGGCGCGCCGTGCCGAGCGCGAGGCGGTGGAACTCGCCGCGGGCGAAAGCGCCAACCCCTGGGCGGTGAAATATCTCAACCGGCTTTCCGACTGGTTCTTCACCGCATCGCGGATGGCGAATGACGAAGGCCGCGCCGACGTGCTCTGGGTTCCGGGCGCAAACCGCTGAGCATTGCCGAAGCGGGGGGCTCCCGACCGGAAGGGCGGAGCCCCGGCCTGGGGTGCGGGCGCGAACCGCCGAGCCCATGGGCGGCGGAGCGGCGCCGAAACCGCTCCCTGCGCGCCGGAAGGGAACCGCGACCGCGGTTCCTGCGTTATGATGGGCGTAGTCCCAGACGGAGAATCGCCATGAAACCTGCCCTGATCGCCCTTCCGCTTTGCGCGCTTGCCCTCGCCGGCTGCATGGAAACGCAGGAAGAGCGCACCCTCGCCACCACCACCGCCGGCGGTGCCGCGCTCGGCGCGATGATCACCGACGATGACCGTGGCCGGGGCGCCGCCGTGGGCGCGGCGCTCGGCATGGCCACCGGCGCGATCATCAACGCCAATCGCAACCAGAACGGCCAGTGCCTCTATCGCGACCGCTACGGCCGCGAATATTACGCGCCCTGCTGAGTCCCCCAGACCCGTCGATCCGCTGCACGCCCGGCTGCGCCCCCGCGCATGGCCGGGCGTTTGCGCAAACAGGTCTCGCGACGTGACGTAGCGACAGCAAGAGGCGTCGTTTTTTCCCTGTCCTTCGCCCGGGCAGCATTGTAACAAAATTGCCGAACCAAGCTCCGCCCCGCTTCGGGGCGCTCCGAAACCATGGGAGACACCGCCGATGAAGGTCCTCGTACCTGTGAAGCGCGTGATCGACTACAACGTGAAGGTTCGCGTGAAAGCGGATGGCACGGGTGTCGATCTTGCCAATGTGAAGATGTCGATGAACCCCTTCGACGAGATTGCCGTCGAAGAGGCGATCCGGCTGAAGGAGAAGGGCGCGGTCTCGGAGATCGTGGTGGTCTCGATCGGCGTGAAACAGGCGCAGGAAACGCTGCGCACGGCGCTGGCCATGGGCGCGGATCGCGCGATCCTCGTCACTGCCGCCGATGACGTGCACAGCGACATCGAGCCGCTCGCGGTGGCGAAGATCCTCGCCAAGGTCGCGGCCGAGGAACAGCCCGGGCTGATCATCG
>NZ_JBFXGV010000075.1:2223-7573 GCF_050177655.1 Paenirhodobacter sp. | reverse complement strand
GAAATCCCAAGTTTTCCGGAGTTTTTTTGCATCCCTGAGGTGATTCGTGTTATCGCAAAAATTGTGTTTAGTCATAGAGAGCCAGTCATGAACCGAAATCTTCTTCTGATCGCGACGGGCCTGGCCCTGAGCATGACCCCCGCCTTTGCCGAAGCCCCGAAGCCCGGCCCCAATGCCAAGCCGCCTGTGGCGAACGGGGCTCCTGCTCCGGGTGTCAATCCTTCGGTGACCCTGCCGCCGGGCGGTGCGTTGCCGGTCGGTATGGCGAGCAACTTCGCCTTCATCGCGCCGATCGTGGGCGGTGTCCTCGGCTTCGGGGCGCTTGCGGCAGGCGGTGGCGGCAGCACGAATTCCACGCCCTCGACCACCAACTGAGACGCGACGGCGTGATCGCGCTGAAGAGAAGGGGCGCCGATCGGGCGCCCCTTTCGCTATCCGGCTCAGTTCGCCGCGGCGTTCACCGAGGAGACGATCAGCGAGGGCGTGATCGCGTTGACCACGTTGCTCCAATGCGAGACCGGCTGCGCGGCGACGAAGATCACGTCATTCGCGTGCAGCTCGAAGCGCGTGGCCAGCAGCAGCGCGGCGGCATTGCGCGCATCCAGATGCCAGGCGGTGATCGCGTCATATTCGAGCGGGTTGTCCGAACCGCGCAGGACATAGATCTCCTTCGGGTTCGATTTCGCCGTGGTGAGCCCCCCGCCCACTTCATAAAGCGCATCGGCGAGCGTGGCCTTGCGGTCATAGGGCAGCGCATAGCGCGCCTGCTTGCCGACCTCGCCGGTGAGATAGGCATAGTCGCGCCCTTCCGCGCCCAGCTCGAGACGGGTCGAGAAATTCTCGCGTTGCTCGGTCAGCTCGTTGCGGCGCAGGGTGACCTCGGTGTTCAGCGCGGCCAGGCGCGCCTGGCGCTCGTCCTGCTTGAAGGTGGCGAGCTTGATCTGTTCCTCGAAATAGGCAGCGGCCTTGTCCAGCGCATAGGCGGTGTCGACGAAGACGCTGTCGCCATCGGCAAGCTGGATGCGGCCGGTGCCGGCGCGGTCGTAAAGCGCCTTGAGCGGCAGCTGGTAGAGCTTGCCGTTGCGGTAGATGCGCACGAGCGCGGTGTCGAGATCGGCCGATTTCGCGCCGCCCGCGGCCGCCAGCGCCTCGTCGAGATAGAGCGGCGAGAGGGTCACGGGCACCACGGTCGGGCTTGACACATCGCCCCCCACGGCGACCTTTTTCGAGTGGAACTCGGCGATCTCGAGCGAGAAGGTCGGGTCGACCTGCTTGTCGAGGAACCTCTGGAACAGCGTCGCCTCGGCATCGTCGACGGTCTGGCCGGCGATCTGCACGCGCCCCACGGTGGGCACCGAGATCGAGCCGTCATCCTGCACGGTATAGCCCTGGCGCGCGGTCTGGGCGGCGAGGATGCCACTGAGCTGCTCGACGGTGGAGCCGGTTTTCGGCGTGGCCAGAAGCACCACGTCGCCGACGCCGATCTTGTAATTCGTCGGGGGGACCGGCGGCGGCAGCCGGGTTTCCAGCCCGGCGGGGCGGCTGACCCGGTCGAAGGCGGTGGCGGGCGGCGCGATCGGCGCGGACATCGTGCCGCTCAGCCCCGCGGTCTGGCTGAAATAGGAGGGCAGCTGGCGCGGCTGGTAGGGCGCGGCATTGGCGACCATCACCGATTCCGCGGTCAGCGGCAGCACCCGCACCTTGCCCTCGGCGCTGATGCCGGGGCTGACGGAGCTGCTGTGATAGGCCACGCCGCAGCCCGACAGCGCCCCAAGAACCGTTCCACCGAGCAGGGCAATCTTCAGTAGTCTCACGAGAGCCTCCAATTCCATTCTGCCTCAGCGGGCACCGAGCTGCGCCATGCGCAGGGATATCTTTCCGGTGACCGTTCCCGCCCATTGGCTCGACTGTATGATCTCGCCGGTCTGGGGAACGACCCAATAGTAATTCTCGAACGAGGCGACCGTGCCGCGGCAGGCCTCGGTGACGGTGACGGCCTGCAGCGCGCGCGTGCCGATCGTGACGTCCTCGCGCGCGCCGGGGCTGATCTGGCAGCGGAAGGCGCGGGTCACGGCGTGGTCCTCGCCGTCGATCAGGGTCATCAGCCGCGTCGCGACGCCGGGGGACAGGCCGTGGATCAAGGCGGCGCTTTCGCGCAGCTGCGCCGCCATCACATCGCCCGAAAAGCCGCGGCTGCCGACGAGGAGGCCGTCGTCGAGCATCAGCTGCGCGCCATCGCCTGAGATCCAGGTGCCGACGCCCGAGCGCTCGGACCGGGTCTGACGCACGAAGAGGGCGATCGCCTCGGGCCGCGCCTCGACCGCGGCGATGAAGCGCGGGGTCCCGGCCCGTTCTGCCGCGGCGAATTCGGGGGCGAGAACGGGGGCCGGGCGGCTGAAGGGCGTCGCGGAGGCGATCAGGCGCCGGGTCTGCGGATCCGAGGAACAGGCGCCAAGGGCCAGCAGGGCGAGCGCGCCGAGAAGCGGGGAGAGGGATCGCATCATCGCCAGAACTTGCCCCATCCATGCTCGAGCTGGTTGGCATTGCTGCCGCGCACCTCGTTGTAGAGGCGGTTGGCGATGTCCACCCTTGCGCCGCCGTCGCGCAGGACCGGGCGGATCGTCTGTTGCAGCGTGCTGCGGCCCGGTTCGCCCGAGATCCAGCTGATCGGGATGGTGAAGCGGATGCCCTTGTCGAAGGAGCCTTCGCCGAACTCGTCGAAGGGCACGTCGGTGAGGGTGAAGAAGGCCCCGATGCGGAAGCCGTTGTCGAATTCGCGGTCGAGCGAGACGGTCGCGCCCCAGTCTCCGGCGAGGTAGCGCCCGACGTCGAGCTGGCCGCGGAAGCTGTTGCCGAAATCGTAATAGGCGGAGAGATGGCCGGTGGCGATGCGGTAATCGCCGAGGCCGAGGCGGCTGAGCGGGTCGCGCTTGGCGAGGTAGTTCACCTCGGCCCCGAGCGCGAGGCGGCTTTCGGCCGGATACCAGAGCAGCTCCCCCGAGACGCCGGCATACATCCGCTCGAACCAGCCGGCGGAGAGCCGGCCGTAAAGGTTCGCGCCCGGGCGGAACAGGTAGTCCGCGGTCAGGATCGTCACCTGCGGGCCTTGCAGCTTGTCGTATTCCGCGCTGTCCGAACGCACATGCGGCAGCACCGAATTCGAGGTGCGGGTCGAGGTGTCGAGGTTGCCGATCGCCTTCTGGCGCACCACCGCGGTGAGCGAGAGGCCGGGGGCGAGCCGGTACTGCGCGGAGGCCTCGGCGCCGACATCGACGCGCAGCGGGTTGTCGGGGTCGAAGAGCGCGGTGCTGAAATAGGGCAGCAGGCTCCAGTCGAGGCGGGGATAGACGCCCGGATCCGGGGGCAGGCGGCCCGGCGCATCGGCGATATCGGCGCGCACGAAGCTTTGCCAGCTGCCGTCCCAGGCATGTTCGAGCTCTTCCAGATCGGAGCGGCGCAGCGTGGTGCGGGTGGTCGGCAGGCCTTCCGCCGCGAGGGTGATCTCGAACGCCTCGATCCCCTCGGGCAGGGTGTTCGCCATCACCCGCGCGGCCCGGCCGAGCGCCTCGGCATCGGTGCGATAGGTGCCGTTGTGCAGGACGATGCGGGCGTGGGCGCCCTCCTGCGCATAGCTCTCGAACGCGAGGCCCTGCGCGCCGAGGCCACGCGCGAGGCGGGCGCGGGTGCTGTCGATGTCATCGGGCGCCCAGCCCTGCGCGGCGATCTCGGCGCGCGGCAGGAGCGCGGGGCTGCGCCGCTCGATCCCGCCGGGGAAATGCGGGTTGCGCGGGTCGATGACATAGGTGAAGCCGATCCCGGCCTGCGCGCCGCCGATGACGAAGGCGTTCATCGTCAGGTTCTGCGTGGCGCGATAGGTCAGGCCGAAATTGAGCGGGGTGCGATGCTCGAACCCCATGCGCGCGACTTCCTCGGTATAGGCGTCCGAGGAATATTCGAGCGCGAGGCGCAGCCGGTCGTTCACCTGGTAGTCGAGCCCGCCGAAGAAGGCGGCCTCGCCGCGGAAGAAGCGGTTGAAGGCGACGCGCCCGGTCTCTTCGATGCCGGTGAAGCCGGGGCGGTGGTTGAAGCGGTCGTCGATTGCCCCGAGCGGGTTGCGGAACCCGCCCCAGGAGGCGAGCCGGCCCCAGCCGATGCCGCCGGTCACCGTGAGCCGGTCGTCCATGAAATGCTTGGAGGCGACGAGATATTCCGCGCCGAAGATGCCGGTGCCGCCAAAGTCGCGCAGACCGACCGCCAGCGCGGGCAGATGCGCGGTTTCGTCTCGCACCATGTAGTGCAGGTCGAAGCTGCGGTCCTTCAGGTCACCCGTCGTGAAGTAATCGCGCAGGATCGAGTAGCGAAACACCCCCGAAAGCCGCGGCGTGATCTGGAAATGCAGCGAGTTGCGCGTGTGCCCGGTCAGGTGCGAGGTGGTCCAGCTCAGCAGCCCGTCGTCCGTCGCCGTCGCACTGGGCATGTCGATCAGCCCCGGCGTGCCATAGCTCGAAATGCCATCCGCGCGCGCCGGGAGCGCCGTTGCCGCGGCGAGGAGGAGCGCCAGGCCGGGACTGCGAAGGGAAATGAGGCGTGGGGTCATGCGGCGACGGGCAGTCTCATGGCGGAAGAGGGACGATTCTTTCGCCAAGAATGGCGGCCTTGTCGGCAGTTGAACATGCCTGTTGCACTTGGGCCCCGGAGGACTGATGCGCAGGAGCAACAGCCGGGAGCCATGCCGCTCAGGCGCCGGTGCGCAGGAGCACGACCTTCGCGGTGCGCAGGATCAGCGAGAGGTCGCCCGATGCGGAAAGGTTCCGCCCGTAGGCCTCGTCGAAACGCACGCGCGAGGCGAAGGTGGTGTCGTGGCGGCTGAACACCTGCCAGAGCCCGGTGATGCCCGGGCGCAGCCGGTAATAGGCGCGCCCGCCGGCGGCGTCGTAGATCGCCTTTTGCGAGGGCAGGAAGGGGCGCGGCCCGACCAGGCTCATGTCGCCCTTCAGCACGTTGAGGATCTGCGGCAGCTCGTCGAGCGAGGTCTTGCGCAGCACCCGCCCGATCGCGGTGATGCGCGGGTCGCGGCGCAGCTTCTGGAACCGGTGCCATTCTTCCGCGACCTCCGGGTCGCGCGCGATCATCTCCTCGAGCACGCGCTCGGCGTCGACCACCATGGTGCGGAACTTGTAGCAGGCGAAGACGCGCCCGTTCACGCCGACGCGGGGCTGGCAGAAGAGGGCGGCACCGCCGTCGCGCCGGATCACCAGCCAGATCGCGAGCATCACGGGAACGAGGGCGGGCAGGAGCAGAAGGCTGATCAGCACATCCAGGGCGCGTTTGCCGGCGCGGGCGTAAGGGC
>NZ_JBFXGV010000075.1:0-2123 GCF_050177655.1 Paenirhodobacter sp. | reverse complement strand
CCACAGCATCGAAGATACATGGACGCTGCGGCGCATCTGTCGTCTCTATGTATGAATTTTCTGCACATATGTCCGGGTAGTTGACCGGCGGGAAAGAAATTGAAGATGAACGCTCCACAGGTGAGAGACCGGCATTCTGCCTCCGATGACGATGCGATCGACCTCACGCAGCTGCTGCTGACCCTGCGCGCGGGGTGGAAGATCGTCGCCGCGGCGGTGGGCGTCGCGGTCCTCCTCGGGGTGGTCTATGCCTATCTTCTGGCCACGCCGATCTACACCGCGAAATCGGTGGTGGTGCTGGATACCCGCAAGGCGCAGGTCGTCGATCTCCAGGGGATGATGAGCGGGCTGACCGGGGCCTCCGACGAGCTCAACACCGAGGTCGAGGTGATGCGCTCGCGCGGACTGGCCGAGAAGGTCGTCGACGAGATGGACCTGCTCGCCGATCCCGAGTTCAACGAGGCCCTGAGGGCGCCCTCGCTGAAGGCGCGGCTGAAGGGGCTTTTCGGCAAGGCGGCGCCCGCGCTCGACCCGGCGGCGGAAAAGGCGGCGGTGGTGAGCGATCTGCTTGCGCAGGTCTCGGTGCGCAACCTGCCGTCGAGCTATGTCTTCGAGATTTCCGTGAAGTCGGAGGATCCGCAGAAGGCGGCGCGGATCGCGGATGTGCTGGCGAAGCGCTACATCCTCAACCAGATCGAGGTGAAATTCGATGCGACGGAGCAGGCGACGGCCTGGCTGAGCAACCGTGTCGCCGAACTCAAGAGCGAACTCGAGAAGGCCGAGGAGAAGGTCAAGGCCTTCAACTCGCAGACGACGCTGGTCTCGACGGAGATGCTCGCCTCGCTCGAGGTCCAGCTGAAGGATCTGCGCGAACGGATCGCGCAGGGCGGCGCGCAGGAGAAGGCGGCGCGCGCGCGGCTTGACGGGCTGAAGGCGGCGCAGAGCCGCGAGGAGAAGCTGCAGCGCGCGCAGGACGGCATGCTGACCCAGCTCGCCGCGGGCGACGAGGCGGCCTTCGAGGCGCGCTATGCGCAGGTGGTGGCGCGGGCGGAGCTGGATCTGGCGCGCGCGAGCGACCAGCGCGCGGCGCTGGAGCGCTCACAACAGGTCATGTCCGACCAGATCGCGCGCCAGGGCGACGACATGATCCAGTTGCAGCAGCTCACCCGCGAGGCCGAGGCGAGCCGAACCCTTTACGAATATTTTCTTGGCCGGCTGAAGGAGACCTCGGCGCAGCAGGGCATCCAGCAATCGGACAGCCGCATGCTCTCCTCCTCCGTGGTGCCCACGGTTCCGACCGCGCCGCGCAGGAGCCTGATCCTGGCGATGTGCCTGGTTCTGGGCGCGATGGCGGGGATGGCGATCGTGCTTGCGCGCGAGGCGACGCGGCGCGGCTTCCGCTCGGCACGCCAGCTCGAGGAGGATACGGGCGTGGTGGTGATGGGGCAGATCCCGCTGATCCCGGGCAAGACCCGGTCGGAGGTGCTGAACTATCTCGTGACGAAACCCTCCTCGGCGGCGATGGAGGCGATCCGCGATCTGCGCACCTCGGTGCTCTTGTCGAACATCGACCACCCGCCGCAGGTGATCATCTCGACCTCCTCGGTGCCCGGCGAGGGCAAGACGACGAACTCCATGGCGCTTGCGATCAATCTCGTCGGGATCGGCAAGTCGGTGCTGCTGATCGAGGGGGATATCCGGCGCAATACGCTTGGGCAGTATTTTCCCGAGGTGAAGACGGGCAAGGGGCTGGTCTCGGTGATCGCGGGCGAGGTCTCGGTCGATGAGGTGATGATCCATCCGGAAGGTCTGGGCCTGTCGATGATCATGGGCGAGCGCTCGGCGATCAACGCCGCGGATCTCTTCATGTCCGACGCCTGGCACGACTTCCTGGGTAAGATGCGTGCGCGCTTCGATTACATCATCATCGACACCCCGCCGGTGCTGGTGGTGCCCGATGCGCGGATCATCGCGCAGAAGGCCGACGCCGTGCTGTTCACCGTGAAGTGGGACGACATCAGCAGCGCGCAGGTGCAGGAGGCGCTGCAGATGTTCGAGACGGTCAATCTGAAGGTCTCGGGGCTGGTGCTCAGCCAGATCGACGACGTGCAGATGAAGCGCTA
>NZ_JBFXGV010000074.1:0-7919 GCF_050177655.1 Paenirhodobacter sp. | reverse complement strand
AGCAGGATGATCCCCGAGATGAAGTTCGAGGCGATCTGCTGCAGGCCCAGCCCGATGCCGACGCCGATCGCACCGCCGATCACCGCGAGCGAGGTGAGGTTCACCCCCATCGCATTCATCAGGATCAGGAAGGCCACGCCGAAGATCGCGACCTCGGCCGCCTTGATCGCGAGCTGCCGCGTCGCCGGGCGCAGCTCCTCCTGCTCGGTCAGAAAGGCGGTCGAGCGCTCGTTCGACCAGCGGCCAAGCCAGAACACCAGCCCGCCGAGCGCGGCGAATTTCACCACCCAGAGCAGGTCGAAGGAGAGATTGCCAAGCGGCAGGCGCACGGCGGCGAGCGCCTCGGTCGCGGCCGGCAAAAGGCCGAGCGCATAGACCGCGGCGACCGGCAGCACGATGAACCGGCCATAGGCGCGCAAAAAGGGCTCGCGCAGCACCTCGCGCACGAAGGCGCGCACCGCGAGGAACAGGAACAGCCGCTTGCCGAAGGCGGTGATGCCGCCGGTGCCGAAGGCCGCGCGCAGCGCCTCCTCCCCCAGCGCGGCGACCGCGGCCATCAAAAGCGGCGCGAGCAGCGGCAAGAGCCGCAGCGCCTGTCGGCGCAGGAAGGCGATCGGCCCTTTCGCGCCCTCGGGCGGGCTCAGCAGCTGCGTGAGCCGCGGGTGCAGGATCCGCGTCGCGATCCGGCCAAGCAGCACCGCGGCGACCAGCGCCACCACCTGCCCCCAGGCCGCCGGCGTCACCGCCCAGTCGAGCGCCGTCTGCCCCCAGGGCCGCAGCCTTTCGATCAGATCATCCATCGCAGCCTCCACGCCCGCACCCGGTCATCTAACCGGGCGGCCGGAGGCGCCGCAAGAGCGCCCGGGCGGCGCGATGCCGCGGTCGCAAAGAAAAGGCCGCGCCCGTGAAGGCGCGGCCCGGTCCTTTCCCTTTCGGGAAGGATTATTCCTCGTCGGCCGCCGCGGCGCCAACCTCGTCGAAGAGCTCGGCGATCTCGAACTCGGCTTCGGCTTCCGCCTCGGCCGCGAGGTCCTGGATCGACTTGCCCGAGGCCTGCAGCTCGGCTTCTTCGGCCGAACGCGCCACGTTCAGAACGACGGTGACGTCGACTTCCGGGTGCAGGACGACATGCACTTCGTGCAGGCCCAGATCTTTGATCGGAGCCTTGAGCGCCACCTGCTTCTTGTCCACCGAGAAGCCCGCGGCGGTCGCGGCTTCGGCGGCGTCACGGGGCGTGACCGAGCCGTAGAGCGCGCCGGCATCCGAAGCCGAGCGGATCACGACGAAGGTCGAACCGGCCAGCTTTTCAGCCAGCTTCTCGGCCTCGGCCTTGGTTTCGAGGTTGCGCGCCTCGAGCTGGGCCTTGCGGGTCTCGAAGCTCTTGATGTTGGCATCGTTGGCGCGCAGCGCCTTGCCCTGCGGCAAGAGGAAGTTGCGGGCGTAACCGTCCTTGACGTTCACGACCTCGCCCATCTGGCCAAGCTTGGCCACACGTTCCAGAAGGATCACTTGCATGGGACGAACTCCTTACTTCACGGCGTAGGGAAGCAGGGCGAGGAAGCGGGCGCGCTTGATGGCGCGGGCCAGTTCACGCTGCTTCTTCGCCGAGACGGCGGTGATGCGGGCGGGGACGATCTTGCCGCGCTCGGAGATGTAGCGCTGCAGCAGACGGGTGTCCTTGTAGTCGATCTTCGGCGCGTTATCGCCCGAGAACGGGCAGACCTTGCGACGGCGGAAAAACGGTTTGTTGGCCATGGGTCAGGTCCTTTCGATCAACGACGCTCGCGGCGGGGGCCGCGGTCTTCGCGCGGGCCGCGATCGTCGCGGTCGTCACGCTTCTGCATCTGCACGGTCGGGCCTTCTTCATGGGCGTCGACCTTGACGGTGAGCACGCGCATCACGTCGTCATGCAGACGGGCCAGACGCTCCATTTCCTGCACGGCCGCCGAGGGGGCTTCCGAACGCAGGAAGGCATAGTGGCCCTTGCGGTTCTTGTTGATCTTGTAGGCCATCGTCTTCACACCCCAGTATTCCGAGGTGACGACCTTGCCGCCGTTGTCGGCGAGAACGGTCGAGAAATGTTCGACGAGGCCTTCGGCCTGCGCGTTGGACAGATCCTGACGCGCGATGAGGACATGCTCGTAAAGCGGCATGTGGGCTCCTGTTGCAAGGCGGCTTCATAGGAGGGCATTTCACTTCCGCTGCCCACCACGAGAGGCTCCGCCGGTTCGAAGAAACGCGGAAGTTCGCGTCTCCTAGTCGCATCGGCCCCGCGATGCAAGCGGATTCAGCCCCGCGCGATCCGCGCCATCGCCTGCGCGCCGATCTCGAAGCTGCGCTTGCGCGCGGCGTGGTCGAAGATATGGCCGGTGAGGATCAGCTCGTCGGGGCGATACTGCGCGATCAGCGCGCGCAGCCGCGCCTCGACCGTCGCGGGCGATCCCACCGCGACGACGCGCAGCGCGCGCTCCGCCATGGCGATCTCGGCGGAGGAGGCGACGGTGGTCAGATCGGCGCAGGGCGGCGGCAGCGGCCCGGCCTGCCCGCGGCGCAGATTGACGAAGCCGTGGATCATCGACGAACGCAGCAGATGCGCGGCCGCGTCCGTCTCGGCCGCGAACAGGTTCACCGCCAGCATGAAGCGCGGCGCCGCGGTGACGCCGGGGCGGAAGCGCGCGCGGTAGATCTCGATCGCCTCGGCCAGCATGTCGGGGGCGAAATGGCTGGCAAAAGCATAGGGCAGGCCCAGATGCGCGGCGAGCTGCGCGCCGAAAAGCGAGGAGCCCAGCATCCAGACCGGCACATGCGTGCCCTGCCCCGGCACCGCCTTCACCGGCTGATCGGCGCTCGCATCGCCCAGGAACCCCAGAAGCTCGATCACGTCCTCGGGGAAGCGGTCGGCATTGAGCACGCCCCGCCGCAGCGCCTGCGCCGTCAGCCCATCGGTGCCCGGCGCCCGCCCGAGGCCGAGGTCGATCCGCCCCGGATAGAGCGTCGCGAGCGTGCCGAAGGCCTCGGCCACCTGCAGGGGCGCGTGGTTGGGCAGCATGATGCCCCCCGCGCCGACGCGAATGGTCGAGGTCTGCCCGGCGACATGACCGATCAGCACCGCCGTCGCCGCCGAGGCGATGCCGGTCGAATTGTGATGCTCGGCCAGCCAGTAGCGGTGATATCCCAGCGCTTCGGCATGGCGCGCGAGATCGACGCTGTGGGCGAGCGCCTCGGCCACGGTGGCGCCCTGCGGGATCGGCGCGAGATCGAGGATCGAATAGGGAAGGGTCATGGTCTCTCCTGTCGCCCCCTATCTAGGCGCGCGCGGCGGCAGGGAAAGGGTCACTTCCGCCCGGCGATCACGATCCCCGCCAGGATCAGCCCGAAGCCCGCGACATGGTAAAGATGCAGCGCCTCGCCCAGAAACACGACCGAGAGCACCGCGCCATAGACCGGCAGCAGATGGATGAACTGCCCCGCCCGCGCCGGCCCGGCCAAGGCGACGCCGCGCATGTACAAGAGCGTCGCCAGCACCGAGGGCACGATGCCGACGTAAAGCATCGCGCCGATGCCCGCGGGGCTCAGATGCGGCACCCGGCCCGAGGCGATCTCGAGCGCGAGGAAGGGCGCGAGCGCCACCAGCGTGATCGCGCTTTGCACGGCAAGCAGGCCGAGCCGGTTCACCTCGGCCGGGATCCGCGTCAGCCCGAGCGTGTAAAGCGCCCAGCAGACCATCGCGACGAAGATGATCAGATCGCCCTCGGAAAACTCGAGCGCGACGAGCCGCGCCCATTGCCCGTGCAGGATCACCACCGCAACGCCCAGCGTCGAGACGACAAGGCCAAGCGCCTGGCTCATCCCGATCCGCCGCCCCCAGAAGAGCGCGCCGAAGATCAGGATCAGAACCGGGATCGTCGAGTTCAGCAGCATCCCGTTCGTCGCGGTGGTATATTGCAACCCCACGTAAACCAGCGTGTTGAAGGCGGTGACGCCCGGCAGCGCGACGAGGATCACCTGCAGCCAGTGCTTGCGATACCAGGGCGCGTCGCGGCGGATGTATTTCCAGGCGAAGGGCAGCATGAAGAGAAGCGCAATCGACCAGCGCACGAAGGACAGCGCCAGCGGCGGCACCTCGCCCCGCGCCGCGCGCGCCACGATGAAATTCCCCGCCCAGAAGAGCGGCGGCAGCATCAGCGCAGCCAGCATCTCGATCCGCGGTGAAATCAGTCTCTTGCCGGTCGCGTCCATCGCCCCTCGCTTTCCCGGCCCGGTTTGCGGGAATTCGCAGGCCGGGGCAAGGGGGCGCTGCCCCCTCTTCGGCTCACGCCGAATTCACCCCCGGGATATTTCTCCACTTTGGAAGTCGATCCGTTTCCAAAGTGACGAAATATCCCGGGGGAGGCGAAGCCGGGGGCAGCGCCCCCTACCCGATCAGCCGCTGCACGAGACGCGCCAGCCGGGCGCTGAGCCCGGTATAGGGCGGCATCAGGAGCGAAAGGCTCGAGAAGCGATCCTCGAGCACCGGTTTTTCATGGCTGAAGGCGCGGAACCCCCATTCGCCATGCGCCGCGCCAAGGCCGGAATTGCCGATCCCGCCAAAGGGCAGGTTGAGATGCAGGTAATGCGCGAGCGTGATGTTCACCCCCACCGCGCCCGAACTCGTCGCCGCCTGCACCTTGGCAATGACTTCCCGATCCCGCTCGAAGACGTAAAGCGCGAGCGGCTTCTCCCCCGCCGAGATCTCCTCCAGCACCGCGTCGAGATCGTCATAGGCGATCACCGGCAGCACCGGGCCGAAGATCTCCTCACGCGAGATCGCCATCTCCCCGGTCGTGCCGGTGAGCACCGTCGGCGCGAGATAGCGCGTGCCGGCATCGCCCGCCCCGCCCTCGACCAGCGTCGCCCCCGCCGCGGTCGCCCCCTCGATCAGCGCCTTCAGCCGCGCGAAATGGCGGGTGTTCACGATCCGCGCGAAGCTGCGCGAGCCCTGCGGATCGCCGCCATACATCCGCGCGATCTCGGCGCGCAGCGCGGCGAGGAAATCGCCCTCGACCGCGCGCGCGACAAAGACGTGATCGGGCGCGATGCAGGTCTGCCCGGCATTGGCGAACTTGCCCCAGGCAAGCGCGCGCGCCGTGCGTTTCAGATCCGCCCCCGGGCCGACGATCACCGGCGACTTGCCACCCAGTTCCAGCGTGACGGAGGCCAGCGTCTTCGCCGCCGCCGCCATCACCACCCGCCCGACCGCGGGCGAGCCGGTGAAGAAGATGTGATCGAAGGGCAGCGCGAGCAGCTCGGTCGATGTCTCCACCCCGCCCTCGACCACCGCGACGAGATCGGGCGCGCAGCTCGCCGCCACCAGCCGCGCGAGCAAGGCCGAGGTCGCGGGCGCGAGCTCCGAGGGCTTCACCACTGCCGCATTGCCCGCCGCGAGCGCCGACACCAGTGGCCCGAGCGCCAGCGAAAACGGGTAGTTCCAGGGCGCGACAATCAGCACCGTGCCCTTCGGCTCGGGCCGGATCGTCGCCCGCGTGCCGAGCATCGCGAGCGTCGGGCGCACCCGGCGCACGCGCGTCCAGCGCTTCAGATGGCGCAGGCTGTGGCGGATCTCGGCCAGCACCGGCAGGATCTCGGTCAGCCGGGTTTCGACCTCCGGCTTGCCGAGATCGGCGGCGAGCGCGGCGAGGATCTCGCCCTGATGCGCGCGGATCGCCGCGGCAAGCGCGGTGAGCGCCGCGCGCCGCTCGGGCACTCCGAAACCCGTGCGCCGCGCCGCATTGCCCGCCGCAAGCTGCGCGAAGACCTCCGCGCTCATGCCGGCACCACCACCTGCCGCTGCTGCCCCAGCCCCTCGATGCCCAGCACCATCACATCGCCCGCGCGCAGGAACCGCGGCGGTTTCATCCCCATGCCGACGCCGGGCGGCGTGCCGGTGGTGACGATGTCGCCGGGTTCCAAGGTCATGAATTGGCTCAGGTAATGCACGAGGAAGGCGACGCCATAGACCATCGTCGCGGTCGTGCCCGTCTGCATCCGCGCCCCGTTCACCTCGAGCCAGAGGCCAAGCGCCTGCGGATCGGCGACCTCGTCGCGGGTGACGAGCCAGGGGCCGAGCGGCGCGAATGTGTCGTGGCTCTTGCCCTTCGTCCATTGCCCCGCGCGCTCGGCCTGAAAGGCGCGCTCGCTCACGTCGTTGCAGATCATGTAGCCCGCGACATGGTCCATCGCCGCCTCGAGCGGCACATATTTCGCCCGCGTGCCGATCACGAAGGCCAGCTCCACCTCCCAGTCGAGCTTTTCCGCGCCGCGCGGCAGCTCGACCGGGTCATCGGGGCCGGAAATCGCCGAGACCGCCTTCATGAAGACGACGGGCTCGGGCGGCACCTGCATCCCCGCCTCCTCGGCGTGATCGGCGTAATTCAGCCCGATCGCGATGATCTTGCCCACCCCCGCGACCGGCGCGCCGATCCGCGCGCCCGCAGGCGCGACCGGCAGGCTGGCCGGATCGAGCGCAGCGATCTTCGCGAGCATTTCCGGCGCGAGCGCGGCGCCGGTGACGTCATCGACCACGCCCCCCAGATCGCGGATCGAGCCATCCGCCGCCAAAAGCCCAGGGCGCTCTGCCCCCTTCTCACCAAAACGCAACAATTTCATCGGCTTTCCTCCCGTTCTTCATCCTCTGACAGCGCCGCGACGATGCCCTCGACCAGCCGGTCGAGGCGCAGCTGCGCCCCCCGTTCCTGCGCGCCGAGCGCGTCGAGCGCCGCCCCCAGCGCCGCGATTTCCGCCCCGCCGAGACGGCGCAGATCGGGCACCGCGATGCGCCCCAGATCGCGCGGCTCGAATTTTCCAAGCCCGCCGCCAAAGCGCCGCATCGCCGCCCCGATCCGCGCCTGCACCGGCGCCGCGTTCAGCACCGCGGTCAGCGCGCGGGCAAACTCCGCCCCCTCCACGCGCGGAAAGATGCCGTGAAAGGCGGTGAGCTGCAAAGCTTCCGCTGCGTTCCAGACAAAGCGCATGCCATCGCGCGCGAAAGTCGTGGCCCAGATCGGCGCGACCAGATGCCGTTCGGGCGCGTGCCAGGGGTGACGGTTGCGGGTGAGAAAGCGGCGGTGCAGCCCCTCCGCCTCGCCCGCGGCGACCAGCGCGGCCTCGGGCGCGGAAAGCGGCGGGCTGAGATCGAGAAACACGTCGGGCCGGCCGCGCGCAGCAAGCCGCGCCTGCGCCGCCGCGTCGAAGATCACCCCCGGCGCGTCGCCCGCCTTGCCCAGGCAGGGGATCAGCCGGTGCGGGGCGATGCCCAGGCTCAGCGCCTCGGCTCGCGGCCGGTGAAAGAAGCCGTTCGCCCCGGTGGCAAGGCCGCGGCGCGTCGCGGCGAGCGTGTCGAGCGGCACGAAACCGGGCGGCAGCGCCGAGGCCTCGCCGCGCAAAAGGCTTTCCCAGCGCGGCGCGGCGGCGAGTGTGGCGCGCGCGATCATCCTTGCCGGCGCATCAAGGGCGGGCAGCGCGCCGCCCTCGGGCACGAAGACGACCTCGACCGCCTCGGGCGGCGCGGCCCGGGGGCGCTCGAGAAAGATCAGGCTCGCCGTGGTGAGCGCATCGGCGAACACCGGGCGCAGGTGGCAGATATGCACGATCCGGCGCAGCCCGGCGCCGAGCAGGAAGCTCCGCAGCGGCGCGGCGGCATTGGCGTCGGCCCATTCCGCGGGCAGAAGAAACGCCGCCCGCCCGCCGGGGCGCAGCTGCCCGCAGGCGGCGATCACGAAAAGCGCATAGGCGTTGAGCGGGCCGGCAAGCGGCAGGCCCGTCGCCTCCGCCATCGCCCGGATCCGCGCCCGCAGCCCGTTGCCCGCGCGCGGCCGCAACCACGGCGGATTGCCGATCACCGCGTCGTAACCCTCTGGTTTCGCGTCGAGAAAATCGCCGAG
>NZ_JBFXGV010000073.1:0-8081 GCF_050177655.1 Paenirhodobacter sp. | reverse complement strand
TGCCCTTCGTGCCCTTCGGCGACAGCGACGCGATGCGCGTCGGCGACTGGGTGATGGCGATGGGCAACCCGCTCGGCCAGGGCTTCTCGGTCTCGGCGGGCATCGTCTCGGCGCGCAACCGCGAGCATTCGGGCACCTATGACGACTTCCTGCAGACCGACGCGGCGATCAACCGCGGCAACTCGGGCGGGCCGCTCTTCAACATGGATGGCCAGGTGATCGGCGTGAACACCGCGATCCTCTCGCCCAACGGCGGTTCGATCGGCATCGGCTTTTCGATGGCCTCGAATGTCGTCTCGAAGGTGGTCGATCAGCTCAAGCAGTTCGGCGAGACGCGCCGCGGCTGGCTTGGCGTGAAGATCCAGGAGATCACCCCCGACATGGCCGATGCGATGGGCCTGCCGAAGGCCGAGGGCGCGCTGGTCTCCGAGGTGCCCGACGGCCCGGCGAAGACCGCCGGCATGCTCGCGGGCGACGTGATCGTCAACTTCGACGGCGGCGAGGTGAAGGACAGCCGCGATCTGGTGCGCCGCGTCGCCGACGCGCCGGTGGGCCAGGCGGTGCGCGTCACCGTGCTGCGCGGCGGCAAGCAGGAGACGCTGCTCGTCACGCTCGGCCGGCGCGAGCTCGCCGAGGGCGAGGCGGTGCCGGCGGCGGTGACGAAACCGGCGGATGCCGAAAGCACGGTGCTCGGCCTCACGGTGACGCCGCTCACCGACGAGCTGATCTCGGAACTCGGGCTGCAGCCGGGCCAGCAGGGGCTGGTGATCAAGGACATCGACGAGACCTCGGCCGCCTTCGACAAGGGGCTGCGCGCGGGCGATCTGATAACCGAGGCGGGCCAGCAGCCGGTGACGCAGCTTTCCGATCTCGAGGACCGGGTGAAGGAGGCGAAGGACGCCGGCCGCAAATCGGTGCTCCTGCTGATCCGCCGCGGCGGCGAGCCGCGCTTCGTCGCGCTGCCGGTGGAGTGAGGCCAGGCCTTGCACGGAATGTCAAAGGCGCCCTTCGGGGCGCCTTTTGCGTTTTGGAAACCGCCTCATGCGCGAGGCCCCCTCACCCCCAGGGGATCAGCCCCAGCTCCTGCGCGGCGCGCGTCGACAGCGTCGCGGAAAAAAGCCCGCGCGGGCGCTGGTAGGCGTTGATCGCGCGATGGGTCGCCTCGTCGAGCTCCCCCGTCACCGGCCCCGCATAAAGCCCCCGCGCCGCCAGCGCGCGTTGCAGCGTCGCGATGAGCTCCGGCGTCATCACCGCAGCGCAGGGCGCCGGGAACCACATCTTCTCCCGCCCCTGCACGATCTTCGCATGGGTCGAGGAGCGATAGGTCGCGGGCGCGGTCACCTCCCCCGTCGCCGGATCGCGGATCTCGGGGGAGACCAGCACCTGCTCGGTCACCGTTTCCACCACCGCGGGGTTGGTCTTTTCCGCAAAACAGCCGGTGTCGCCCGGCCCGGGCGGCGTGTCGCGCCATTCGCCGGCCAGCGTCAGCGCCTGTTTCGAGGGCGGCAGATCGGTGCCCGGGGCCGGCGCGCCGCCGCTATCGGGGCCACAGCCCGCGACAAGGCCCAGCAGCAAGGCGGAAAACGGAAGGAGACGGTGGATCATGCAGCTCTCGAGCGCCCGGAACGGCGCGATCTTAGCGGCTTTGGCGCGGGCGCGAAAGACCCGCCGCTGCGACGAAGCGGCCGGGTCCGGGGACTGGCATTCGCGCCGCGCTTGCCCTAAATCGGGGCAAGGGCCCGAGGGCCGGCGGCAAAAGGCGAGGACGATGGCGAAGATCACCTATATCGAATTCAACGGCACCGAACATGTCGTGGACGTGAAGACCGGCAAGACGGTGATGGAAGGCGCGCGCGACAATGGCGTGCCCGGCATCGACGCCGATTGCGGCGGCGCCTGCGCCTGCTCGACCTGCCACGTCTATCTCGACGAGGCCTGGATCGACCGCGTGCCGCCGAAGGATTCGATGGAAGCCGACATGCTCGATTTCGCCTGGAAACCCGATCCGGTGAAATCGCGCCTCACCTGCCAGATCAAGGTGACCGACGCGCTCGACGGGCTCGTCGTGCATATCCCCGAACGCCAGATCTGAGCGCGGCCACCGCGCGCTCACTTCCCCGACAGCCAGCCACGGTCTGCGGGCACCGTCTCGCAGATCTGCGCGTCGGGCGGGAAGATCACCCAGGGCTGCGCCGAGCGGGCAAAGACATGGTGGCTCGGCCGCAGCCAGGAGGTGTCGTCGAGCGTGCCCGGCTTCAGGCTGAGGTGCTCGGGCGCGCGGCTCGCGGCGTGATGGATCCGCGTGCCGCAATCGGGGCAGAAGGAATTGCTGAAGATCTGCCCGCTTTCCGCGGTGCGGGTGAAGCTTTTCAGCGTGCCGCGGGTCAGCCGGAACGCCTCTTTCGGGATCCGCGCCGCCATGCCGAAGGCGCTGCCCGATTGCGTCTGGCAGATCGTGCAATGGCAGGCATAGACGACGAGCGGCGCCGCCGCGATCTCGTAGCGGACCCTGCCGCATTCGCATCCGCCGCTGAGAGGAAACTGCATCCCGACCTCCGTTCCGATCCGCCCGAGCCTGGGCCAGCCGGCGCGTGATGTCCACCGCCCGCTCCACTATCGGAAACCCCCGCCTCGTTTGCGACACCGGCGCTGACGCTTTTCGCGCCTGCGCGGTCGCATCCCGGCTGGCCTCGGCCCACGGCTTCGCGAATATGGCCCCGAGACCCGCCCGGCGCGGGCGAGAAAGGGAACCGAATGACCGCCTATGTGCTGACCGTGCAATGCCCGACGACCCGTGGCATCGTCGCCGCGATCGCGAATTACCTCGCCGAGCGGGGCTGCAACCTCACCGACTCGCATCAATATGACGATGTGCTCACGCATCGCTTCTTCATGCGGGTGAGCTTCGCCTCCGAGACCGGCGCGACGCTCGAGGATCTGCGCGCGGGCTTCGCCCCGATCGCGGAAACCTTCGGCATGGACTGGGCGATCCACGGCGGCACCGAGAAGATGAAGGTGCTCCTGATGGTGTCGAACTTCGGCCATTGCCTGAACGACCTGCTCTATCGCTGGCGCATCGGCGCGCTGCCGATCGAGATCGTCGGCGTGGTCTCGAACCACATGACCTATCAGAAGGTGGTGGTGAACCACGACATCCCCTTCCACCACATCAAGGTGACGAAGGAGAACAAGCCGCAGGCCGAGGCGCATCTGATGTCGGTGGTCGAGGATTCGGGCGCCGAACTGGTGGTTCTGGCGCGTTACATGCAGATCCTCTCGGACAAGCTTTGTCAGAAGATGTCGGGCAAGATCATCAACATCCACCACTCGTTCCTGCCCTCGTTCAAGGGCGCGAACCCCTACAAGCAGGCCTATGAGCGCGGCGTGAAGCTGATCGGGGCGACCTCGCATTACGTCACCGCCGACCTCGACGAGGGCCCGATCATCGAGCAGGACACGGTGCGCGTGACCCATGCGCAAAGCCCTGAGGATTACGTCAGCCTCGGCCGCGACGTCGAGGCGCAGGTGCTCGCCCGCGCGATCCACGCCCATGTGCAGCACCGCGCCTTCCTCAACGGCAACAAGACGGTGGTCTTCCCGGCCTCGCCCGGCGGCTACACCTCCGAGCGGATGGGGTGAGCCGCGGTCGGAGCGCGCCAGCGCTCCGATGAAACGCTCCAGTGGAGCGTTTCAAGCGGCGAACGCCCGGAGCGCAAGCGCAGGGCCGGGTGCCTTTGGCGAACGCCCGAAGCGCAAGCGGAGGGCCGGGTGCCTTTGGCGAACGCCCGGGCTGCCAAGCGCAGCGCCGAGCCTCTTCACGCCTTCCCGCGAGGGGGGCGCTGCCCCCCGCTTCGCTCCCCCCGAGGTATTTTCGGCAAGATGAAAGCCGAGCGGGTGGTTTCATCTTGCTCGAAATACCTCGGGGGAGTCTCCGGCACGGAGACGGGGGCAGCGCCCCCTCCCCGCTCAGCCCGCGTGCCCCGGCGCCCGGGTCTCGCGCGCAAGCCAGCCCTGCGGCGGCGCGCCGGTCTCGCGGGTGAACATCGCGGTGAAGCCCGAGGGGCTCGCATAGCCGAGATCGTAGGCGATCTGCGTCACCGGGCGCCCCGCCGCCAGCCATTCCACCGCCCGCGCGATCTGCAACCGCGCCCGCCAGCGCGCGAAGCTGAGCCCGGTCTCGCGCGCAAACAGCCGTGCGAGCGTGCGCTCGGGCACCGCCGCCTGCGCCGCCCATTGCGGCAAGGTGCGCCGGTCGGCGGGATCCGCGAGCAGCGCCTCGGTCACCCGCCGCAGCCGCGCATCCTGACCAAGGCCAAGCCCGCGAGCGCCCCGCGGCGCCCGCGCGATCTCATCGGCGAGCACCTGCATCGCGCGCCGGTCCGCCTCCGACCAGGCCGACGCCGCGGACAGCTCGAGCGCGCGCGCGATCAGCGCCCGGATCAGATCGCTTGCCGGAAACAGCAGGCTTTCCTGCGGCAGGCCGGGGAAATCGGCGGGCTCGAAATAGGCGATGCTCACCACGCTGCGCTCGCCATAGGTGGCGGCATGGGGCAGCGCGCCGGGCAGGAAGGCGGCCTGACCGGGCGGCACCGTCAGCACCCGGTCGTCGCATTCGAGCCGCAGCGCCCCCTGCGCCAGCACGATCAGCTGCGCGCGGCGATGCGCATGCCGGCCGATACGGCTGCCCTGCGCATGCGCCCGGGCAGCGGCATAAACGGGGTTCGGCGCAAGATCGGCACGTTCGGGCATCGGGGCCTTCCGAATGGCGGTTTCTCCGGCCTGTTTGGCCGAATCGCGAAGGCGAATACTTTCGCTTTTGCGTTATAGCCATGTCGCGCCCGAAAGTCAGGGCGCGACACGAACGGAACGACCATGACCTCCCCCAAATTTCGCCTGCTCGGCCTCTCGGGCAGCCTGCGCCAGGCCTCCTATTCCACCGCGATCCTGAAGGCGATCGGCGCCGAGATCGCCGCTGCGGCCGATCTGACCTTCGCCGAGATCGGCACGCTGCCGCTTTACAATCAGGATCTCGACCTCGATCCGCGCCCCGCGCCCGTCGCCGCGCTGCGCGCGGCGATCGCCGCTGCCGAGGGGCTGATCGTGGTCTCCACCGAATACAATCACGGCGTGCCCGGCGTGCGGAAGAACGCGATCGACTGGGCCTCGCGCCCGGCCTTTGCCTCGCCGCTGAAGGGCAAGCCGGTGCTGATCGTGACCTGCTCGATGGCGACGACCGGCGGCGTGCGCGCGCAATACCAGCTGCGCGAGGCGTTTTCCTCGACCCTCTCGCGCCCAGTGGCGACGCCCGAAGTCGTCATCGGCTCGGTCGCACAGAAGATGACGGGCGAGGTTTTCACCGATCGCGCCGTGCTCGATTTCGCCGCCAAGGCCTGCGCCGCGCTCATGGCCGAGATCGCCCGCAGCCGGGCCACCGTCTGATCGGAGCCTGATCGCGGCCCGATCGCGGCACCGGCGCGTCGCTTTCGGGATGGACGGCCCTCGCGGCGCAGCGTAGCGCTGGCGCATGACCCAGCAAGACCGCATCTTCCCGGGCATCGCTCTGATGCTCGGCTTCTGCATCATCGCGCCGCTCATCGACGTCGCCTCGAAACTCGCCGCGCAGGCGGTGCCGGTGGGCACCGTCACGCTGGGCCGCTATGTCGTGCAAGGCGTGCTGATGGTGCCCGTGGTGCTGGCGATGCGGCAAAGCCTCTGGCCGCGGGGGCGCGCGCTGACGCTGACCTTCGCGCGCGCCTTCGTCTCGATCTTCGCGACCTATTCCTTCGTCGCCGCGGTGCAGGTGATGCCGATCGCCGACGCGCTTGCCATCGCCTTCGTCGAGCCCTTCGTGATCCTCCTGATCGGGCGCTTCGCGCTTGGCGAAGAGGTCGGGCCGCGCCGGCTCGGCGCCTCGGTGGTGGGGTTCATCGGCGCGCTCTTCGTGATCCAGCCCTCGTTCTCGGTCTTCGGGCCGGTCGCACTTTTCCCGCTCGGCACCGCGGTCTGCTTCGCGCTTTACATCCTGCTCACCCGGGCGCTCTCGCGCTACACCCACCCGGTCGAGATGCAGTTCCACACCGCGCTCCTCGCGGTGCTGATCTGCCTGCCGCTGCTTGGCCTCGGCGGCGCGCTGGGCTTTGGCCAGTGGCGTTTCGAGATGCCCTCGGGGATCTTCCTCACCTGGGTCGGCGGCGTCGGCCTCGCCGCGACCGTCAGCCACATGTCGATGACCTATGCGCTGCGCTTCGCCCCCTCGACGCTGCTCGCGCCGCTGCATTACTTCGAGATGCTCACCGCCACGCTTTTCGGCTATCTCGTCTTCGGCGATTTCCCCGATGCGCTGACCTGGATCGGCATCGCGATCATCGCGGCCTCCGGCCTCTACATCATCCACCGCGAGCGGATCACGGCACAAGCGCGCAAAGCACCGCCCGCAGATGGCGCTTCGGCACCAGCACCAGCATCGGGCCGCTGATCGCAAGGCGCACCGGCCCCGCCGCCACCTCGTTCGAGGTGCCGACCCGGCCCGCGGGGGTGAAGTCGAGCCCCTCGATCGGCCAGCGCAGCCCCTCCGATCGGCCCGCCGCCGCCCCCATCGGGAAAAGCGAGAGCCGCTCGCCCGCGGGCAGATCGAGCGTGATCTCGGGCGGGCAGAGGAAGATCGCCTCGTCCTCGGCGATCAGTACGATCGCCCGGCCCGGTCGCGCCGCCAGCTCGTTCAGCGCGGCGAGCGTATGGTCGAGCCGCAGCCCGGTGAAGCCGAGCCCGATCACGAAGCGCGCCGCGACCCGGTCGAGGCATTTCGCGAAATCGGTGCTGTCCTGCTCGGCGACATGATGCACCCGGGCACCGAGCGTCGCGCGCGCGGCATCGCTCAGGCTGTCGAGATCGCCGATCACCGCCCGCGGCTGCAGGCCAAGCGCCAGCGCACGATCGCCGCCGCCATCCGCGGCGACGAGGCAGGGGGCGATTGTCAACGCTTCATGGACATCGGCTGCCGCAAGGGCGCCCCCGCCGATCAGCACGACCCCGCCCTCGCAATGGACAATTTCCCCCGTCATGGCATGATTGATGCCGATTAAGGCGCGAAATCACAACGGGGTTCGATAAAATACCTCGCATTTGCCTTTTTTCGTTCACGGGAAAGCACCAGTTTCCCCGGAGATTGGCAGGAACCTGGTTTGGTAGAAGGCGAACGTCCCATGGTTGGTGCGAGCAAAATCCTTACCGTGTCCTACGGGACCTTCTCTTGCACGCTCGAAGGTTTCGACGAGCCGTTCAACACGATGAAGGCGATCGCGGAATATTTCCGCGACCTGGCCGCGGATGACCGTTACTTCGGGGCAGAGCCGCCGCAGCCCGATGCGGAGATGCTGCACAAGATCGCCGAGCGCGAGATCCAGCGCCGTGTCGATGCCAAGATCCAGAAGAACGGGGTGATCCTGCGCCCGCAGGAGCTGGCCGCCGAGGAGGCGCCCCCCGAGGCCGCCGACCCCGCGCCCGCCGCCGAACCGGTCACCGAAACCGCCGTCGAAGCCATCGCCGAGCCTGTGGCGGAAGCGCCGGCCGAGATCGCGGCCGAGACCGCCGCCCCCGCGCCCAGGACCGAGGTCGCGCCCCCTGCCCCCGTCTTCGCGGTGCCGCCGAGCGCGGATCCGGTGAGCGACTCGGTCGCGGCGAAGCTGCAGCGCATCCGCGCCGCCGTCGCCTCGGCGCGTGCCGCCGCCGAGGAGCGCGCCCATCCCGCCGCGCCGGAGGAGGCCGAGGAGGTCGAGCCCGCACCGTTCGCCACCGCGCTTCCCGAGGCGGCGCCGGCTGCGGAAGGGAAATTCAGCTTCGATCTCGACATTTCCGGCCCGCTGCAATCCGAGGAAGAGGAGGAGGCCGCTTCTGAGCCCGCCCCCTCCGAACCCGTGGCCCCCGAACCCGAGGCCCGTGCCGAGGCGGAGGATGAAGCCGAGGAGGCGAGCGCCGCCGCCGAGGATCGCGCCGAGGAGCCGGAAGCGCTGAGCGCCGACGCGATCGCGGCCGAGGACGAGGCGCTCGACCGTCTCGAAGCGCGCCGCCGCCGCCGCGCCGAG
>NZ_JBFXGV010000072.1:0-8098 GCF_050177655.1 Paenirhodobacter sp. | reverse complement strand
AATCCGAGGAAGCGGAGGAGGCCGCGTCTGAGCCCGCCCCCTCCGAACCCGTGGCCCCCGAACCCGAGGCCCGTGCCGAGGCGGAGGATGACGCCGAGGAGGCGAGCGCCGCCGCCGAGGATCGCGCCGAGGAGCCGGAAGCGCTGAGCGCCGACGCGATCGCGGCCGAGGACGAGGCGCTCGACCGTCTCGAAGCGCGCCGCCGCCGCCGCGCCGAGCGCCGCGCCGCCCGCGCCGCCGAGGAGGCTCAGGCCGCCGAGGAGGCCGCAGCGCAGGCAGCGACCGAGGAAGCGGCGCGCATCGCCGAGGAGGCCGAGGAGGCCGCCCGCGCCGAGGCCGAAGCCGCCGAGCGCGCCGCCGAGGCGCAGGCGAAAGCCGAAGCGGAGGCCCGGGAAGCCGCCGAGGCCGCGGCCCGCGCGGAAGCGGAAGCGGCCGCCCGCGCCGCCGAAGCGGAAGCGAAGGCGCAGGCCGAAGCCGAAGCCGCGGCCAAGGCCGCCGAAGAGGCTCAGGCCGAAGCCGAGCCCGAGACCCCCGCGCTGCCCGTCGCCGAACAGCCGCGCCCGACGATCCGCGCCCGCGTGATCAAGGTGCGCCGCGCCGACGCGCTGCGCCTGACCGCCGCCGAAGTGCCCGCCGCGCCGAACGACTCGGGCCTGACCCCGGAACAGGAAGCCGAGCTGCTGGCCGAACTGGCGATGCTCGAAGGCGAGGACGAGGACGCCCCCGTCCTGGAAACCGTCGCCGAAACCGCCGCGGTCGCGGAGGAGCCCGCCGCGAGCACCGAGGAGTTCGACATCGAGGCCTTTGCCGCGGCCCAGGCCGAGGCGGAGCAGATCGAGGCGCCGGAACCCGCCGCGCTGCGCGAGATGCTGGAAGATGACGAGATCGCCGCGCTGATCGCCGCGCAGCAGGCCCCGGAAGCGGCGGCCGCGATGGCGGAGCCCGTCGCGGAAGAGACCGTCGCGGAAGAGCCGGTGGAAGAGGAAGCGATCCTCGAAGCGGTGCCCGCGGAAGAGCCGGTCGAGGCACCGTTCGTCGCGGAAGAACCTGTCGCGGAAGAGATCGTCGCCGAGGAACCCGCCGAAGAGACCGTAGCCGAGGTCGCGGAACAGCCCGCGGCGGAGATCGCTATCGAAATCGCCGAGGAGATCGAGGAAGAGGCGCCCGCCGAACCGGTCGCCGCGCGCCGCCCGGAGGTGCATCTGACCGGTGCCGCCCGGCCGAGCCAGCCGCCGCCGCTGCCGGAAACCGATCTCTCGCGGCTGATGGACAAGGCCGACGCCCAGCTTTCGGGCAGCGAGAACCGCCGCCGGATCTCGGCGATCGCGCATCTCAAGGCCGCCGTCGCCGCCACCGTCGCCGACCGCCGCGCCGGCGCCAGTGCCGCGCCCGAGGACGAGACGCGCCCCTATCGCGAGGATCTGACCCATGCGGTGCGCCCGCGCCGCCCCGTCAGCGCCGCCCATGCCGCGACGCCGCGCCCAACCCCGGTCGAGGCGCGCCCGGCGCCGCTCGTGCTCGTCTCCGAGCAGCGCGTCGACCGCAACCCGACCGAGGCCCAGGTGCAGGCCGCCGCGATCCGCCCGCGCCGGATTTCCGCCGCGCAGATCCATCACGAGGAGATCGAGGGCTTCGACGCCGAGGAGGCCACGCCCGAGGCGCCGATGAACCCCGCCGAGGCCGCGAGCTTTGCCGAATTCGCCGAAAGCCTCGGCACCCAGGGCCTGTCGGACCTGCTCGAGGCCGCCGCCGCCTATACCGCGCAGATCGAGGGCCGGCCGCATTTCTCGCCGCCGCAGATCATGCGCAAG
Source organism: Paenirhodobacter sp. (assembly GCF_050177655.1). Lineage (NCBI taxonomy): Bacteria > Pseudomonadati > Pseudomonadota > Alphaproteobacteria > Rhodobacterales > Paenirhodobacter > Paenirhodobacter sp. The sequence continues at coordinate 6,287 of NZ_JBFXGV010000072.1, read as the reverse complement.
CTCTCCGCGATCGGCCCCGAGGGCGATTTCAGCCGCGAGGACCGGCTGCGCGTCTTTGGCAAGCTGCTGCGCCAGGGCAAGATCGCCAAGGTGAAACGCGGCCAATACGCGATCACCGAGGCCTCGCAATATTACGGCAAGCGTGCGTGACGATCGACCGGTTGTAGACAGCGAAACGGAGGGGCCCTGCCCCTCCGTTCTCGTTTCGGCACGGCCGAAAGCGCGGGATCACTCGCGCGGCGCGTCGGGATCGGGCTGACCCACGCCAAGGAAGATCGGCTTCAGCGGCAAGGCCCAGAGAAAACCAAGCCCGACATAGATGACGAGCGCCCCCCACCAGGGCAGCATGCCCCAGCGCGCCTCGGCCCAGTTCACCACGCTCACCGCGACGACGATATAAAGTGGCAGGCCGATAACCAGCGCAAGGATCGACAGGCGTTTACGGGTCTTGTAGGGCAGCATGTCTCGCTCCGCGTCGCAGGCCCGGGGCGCTTTGCGCGGCACGCGCCACGCGCGCCTCCCACCGGGGCAGATTGCGCTCGGCCCCGCCACGCCGGGTGGGCCCGAACAGGAAGGCCCGCACCGGTTTGAACCCGACGAAGCCCAGAACTTGATGGCGCATCCGATGCACGATCGGGGCCCGCCATGCAAGCCGCAACCACAAGGGCGGCGTGTCCATCGTGATCAAGAGATCCGCCGAGCGCCCGGCCAGCCCACGCTCCCACCACGGGTCGTCGCGGTGATAGGCGAAGGCGCGCTGCGGCAGGAAGAGCCGCTCGAAAAGCCCCGAAAGCCGCGCGGGCGTATCCCCCCACCAGAGCGGAAAGGCCAGCACGAGGTGATCGGCCGCCCAGATCCGCTGCCAGAGATCGGCAAGGTCCGGCTCCCACTCCGGCACCGCGGCATAGCTGCGGATCGCGGTCTCGGCAAAGGCAAGATCGGCAAGCGCGACCCGGTCGGTCACGCCGGGAAGCCCCGCCTGATAGATGTCGAGCAGATGCGACGACAACGCCCCTGCCCGCGGATGACCATCGAGCAGAAGCGTGCGCATCGGTCAGTCCTCGAAAGGATCAATCCTCGAAGGGATCGGTGACCAGAATGGTATCATCGCGCTCGGGCGAGGTCGAGAGCATGGCGACCGGGCACTGGATCAGCTCCTCGATGCGGCGCACGTATTTCACCGCGGCACCCGGCAGATCGTTCCACGATCGCGCGCCGGCGGTCGATTCGGACCAGCCTTCGAGCTCTTCGTAGATCGGTTTCGCCTTTGCCTGCAGCGCCGCCTGCGTCGGCAGATAGTCGTAACGCACGCCATCGACGTCATAGGCCACGCAGATCTTCAGCGTCTCGAAGCCGTCGAGCACGTCGAGCTTGGTCAGCGCGATGCCCTTCATGCCCGAGATCGCGCAGGTCTGGCGCACCAGCACCGCGTCGAACCAGCCGCAGCGGCGCTTGCGCCCGGTGACGGTGCCGAATTCGTGGCCGCGGGTGCCGAGGCGGTCGCCGTCGTCATCCTTCAGCTCGGTCGGGAACGGGCCCTCACCCACGCGGGTGGTATAGGCCTTCACGATGCCGAGCGAATAGTCGACCGCGTTCGGCCCGAGGCCGACGCCCGTCGCCGCCTGCCCCGCGATCACGTTCGAGGAGGTGACGTAAGGATAGGTGCCGAAGTCGATGTCGAGGAGCGAGCCCTGCGCGCCCTCGAAGAGGATCCGCTTGCCGGCCTTGCGCAGCTCGCCCAGGACTTTCCAGACCGGGGCGGCGTATTTCAGGATCTCGGGCGCGATCGCGCGCAGCGCCTCGATCAGCGCCTCGCGGTCGATCGGTTCGAGGCCGAGGCCGGCGCGCAGCGCGTTGTGATGCACGAGCGCACGATCGACGCGGGCGACGAGCGTCTCGTCATCGGCGAGATCGGCGACGCGGATCACCCGGCGGCCGACCTTGTCCTCATAGGCGGGGCCGATGCCGCGCCCGGTGGTGCCGATCTTCGCGTTCGAGCCGGCGGCCTGCGCCTCACGCGCGCGGTCGAGCTCGCCGTGGAAGGGCAGGATCAGCGGCGTGTTCTCCGCCACCATCAGCGTCGCGGGGGTGATTTCCACGCCCTGTTCGCGGATCTTGGCGATCTCGTTCACCAGGTGCCAGGGGTCGAGCACGACGCCGTTGCCGATCACCGAAAGCTTGCCGCCGCGCACCACGCCCGAGGGCAGCGCGTTCAGCTTGTAGACGGTGCCGTCGATGACGAGCGTATGGCCCGCATTGTGACCGCCCTGGAAGCGCGCGATCACATCGGCGCGCTCGCTCAGCCAGTCCACGATCTTGCCCTTGCCCTCGTCGCCCCATTGGGCGCCGACCACCACGACGTTGGCCATCCTGATCTCCTGATGGTTTGCAAACCGTGCGTCATATAGCCCCCTGCGCGCCCGGGGGAAACCGGTTTTTCGGCGCGATTTTCCGCGCCCCGGGCGAGAGGCGGCGCCTGCGCTCGGGAAACGGCTTGCGTGGGCGCGCGTCTGCGCCTAGATAGGCGCGTCGGAAAAAAGAAGGCCCCGTGGCATGCAAAACGTCGTCCTCACCGTCCACCTGATCCTCGCGCTCCTGCTGATCGGCGTGGTGCTGCTGCAGCGCTCGGAGGGCGGTGGTCTCGGCATGGGCTCGACCGGGGGCGTGATGACCGGGCGGCAGGCGGCGAATGCGCTGACCAAGCTGACCTGGATCTTCGCCGCGGGCTTCATCGCCACCTCGGTGACGCTGACCATCCTTTCGGCCCGTCAGGCCGCCGACAGCTCGGTGATCGACCGCGCCACCACGACCGAGGCGCCCGCGACCACCGAAACCGCGCCGGCACCCGCCGACACCACCACGAACCCGCTGCTCGCCACGCCGCCCGCGCCGACCGACGCGCCGGTGACGCCGCCGGCCGCGGATGCGCCGGTCACGCCGCCCGCCTCGAACTGAGGCCGCGGCCCCGGCTTGCACTAGCCTTAGGGCAATCTGTCACAGTTAACCCAATGTTTTGCGGTCCGGTTGCGGGCAGGCCGCGAATCGTGTAAGTATTAAGTCCCGTGGTTCCGGCCATCTCTGGCCGGGCGAATCTAGAGAATTTGCAGAATTTGCCGATCACGGGGGCTTCATGGCACGTTATGTCTTCATCACCGGTGGCGTGGTTTCCTCGCTGGGCAAGGGGCTGGCCTCGGCGGCGCTCGGCGCGCTTTTGCAGGCGCGCGGCTTCTCGGTGCGGCTGCGCAAGCTCGACCCCTATCTGAACGTCGACCCGGGCACGATGTCGCCCTTCGAACATGGCGAGGTCTTCGTCACCGATGACGGCGCCGAGACCGACCTCGACCTCGGCCATTACGAGCGTTTCACCGGGGTGAGCGCGCGCAAGACCGATTCCGTCTCCTCCGGCCGGATCTATTCGAACGTGCTCGAGAAGGAGCGCAAGGGCTCCTACCTCGGCAAGACGATCCAGGTCATTCCCCACGTCACCAACGAGATCAAGGACTGGATCGCGGTGGGCGACGAGGAGGTCGATTTCATGCTCTGCGAGATCGGCGGCACCGTCGGCGACATCGAGGGCCTGCCCTTCTTCGAGGCGATCCGCCAGTTCGCGCAGGAACGCCCGCGCGGGCAGTGCATCTTCATGCACCTCACCCTGCTGCCCTATCTGGCCGCTTCGGGCGAGCTGAAGACGAAGCCGACGCAGCACTCGGTGAAGGAGCTGCGCTCGATCGGGTTGCAGCCCGACGTGCTCGTCTGCCGCTCGGAGCACCCGATCCCGGACAAGGAACGCGCGAAGATCGCGCTTTTCTGCAACGTGCGCCCCGATAGCGTGATCCCGGCCTATGACCTGAAGTCGATCTACGAGGCGCCGCTCGCCTATCACCGCGTCGGCCTCGATCAGGCGGTGCTCGACGCTTTTGGGATCTCGCCCGCGCCGAAGCCCGACATGAGCCGCTGGGAAGACGTGATGGATCGTCTGACCCATGCCGAGGGCGAGGTGAAGGTCGCGATCGTCGGCAAATACGTGCAGCTCGAGGATGCCTACAAGTCGATCGCCGAGGCGCTGACGCATGGCGGCATGGCGAACCGGGTGAAGGTGAAGGCCGAGTGGATCGACGCCGAGATCTTCGAGCACGAAGACCCCGCGCCGCATCTCGAACAGTTCAACGCGATCCTGGTGCCCGGCGGTTTCGGCGAACGCGGCACCGAGGGCAAGATCCGCGCCGCCCAATATGCGCGCGAGAAGAAGATCCCCTATCTCGGCATCTGCCTCGGCATGCAGATGGCGGTGATCGAGGCGGCGCGCGATCTCGCCGGCGTGACCGATGCGGGCTCGGAGGAATTCGACCACGAGGCGGGCAAGAAGCGCTTCACCCCGGTCGTCTACCACCTCAAGGAATGGGTGCAGGGCAACCACCGGGTCGAGCGCAAGGTCGACGACGACAAGGGCGGCACGATGCGCCTGGGCGCCTATTCGGCGGTGCTGAAGGAGGGCTCGAAGATCGCCGAGATCTACGGCACGACGCAGATCGAGGAACGCCACCGCCACCGCTACGAGGTCGACATCAAATATCGCGACAAGCTCGAGGACTGCGGGCTGATCTTTTCGGGCATGTCGCCCGATGGCCGGCTGCCCGAGATCGTCGAGGTGAAGGACCACCCCTGGTTCATCGGCGTGCAGTTCCACCCGGAACTGAAGTCGAAACCCTTCGCGCCGCATCCGCTTTTCGCGGGGCTGGTGAAGGCGGCGAAGGAACAAAGCCGCCTCGTCTGAGCGAGAGACCAGCTTGCGCCCGCTACCGCGGGCGCCCGAGACGGGGCGCATCCGAAAGGATGCGCCCCGTTCCGTTTGCGCGGGAGGGTATTTTCAGGTGAGGGGCGCGCATTGCAGGCCCTGATGACCGGGGCGTCAGCCAGGACTTGGTTGCGGGTCAGCTGTGTGGAACGAAACGTAGCGATACGAGCGTCACCGTCGAAAGTAGGAGTGCAACCAAGGCGCCGGCAAGCGCAGGGTCAGGGACAATGAAAGCGGTGTAAAATATTGAGGCGCAGTCCAGGCTCGCAAGCCACAGAGCAACGCATGAGACGAAGGCGCAGAGGCCGAACACGACCAACTCGACGCGCGCGATGCGACGCCACGCTCTCAAGATCCGAATTGTGAGCGGCAATATGAACAGGGCGAATGCAAACAACATCGCATCATCGTCCGAACCGGAACTCATCAGCTGATTACAGAAAAACGGCCCGCTCGAAGTGCGCGTGGCCAAGCCCGGCGAAAGGCTGCTGTATCCGAATCCGACAACGACCATCACGATCAGTGAGGCGATATAAGCAAAGGAAAGAGCACGACGGGTCATGACGCCGATTGTTAGCCGATACTGCAATGGCAACAAAGGGTTCGAAGCCCGCCTTCGCTGCACCCGCCCGAATGCGAGCGCTGACCTCGCCTCAACGCGCGGCTTTCTTCGTGGCGAAAACACCGGGGGGCGTCAGTCACGACTTGTCGTGGACGCGATGACGGATCTGCTGTGCGGACGAAGCGGGCGTTCCGATAACCGCCGCGCAGGTCAGGTTTCGGCCCGCATGCTCCAGTCCCGCGCTTTGACTTCGAGAGCCTCATCGCGAAGATAGAAATGGAAGTGATGCGACCCAGCCCCTTCCATCGGTGTCCAAGGTGTTGCGTCCAGGTCATCGAAGGTATCGCCTGAGATCTCGTAGAACTCCCCCCACGATGGCGCAAGTTTGCTGAACCGGCACTGCCCGAGATACCATCCATGGTCATTTACGGATGTAACACGGTATTTTGAGCAGTCGAAAAAACTGACAGCTATTCTCGAGACATCCCCATACTCGGGGAAAACGTAGGGGTTAGGCCTTACGCTGGCCACGAGGGTCGTGCCTTCTTGTTTGAGTTGGATGTCTGGCGCGTTAGGTTCCGCGTTCCAGCCAAAATTGAGGTGCGTGAAAGTCGGCATCGTCATCAAAGGCCCAAAACTCATCGACCATCAGCCCTTTAGCAGACGTTCACGTCCTACGCAGCATCCATCCGCAATGGGCTCGAAGCCCGCCTTCGCTGCCCCCGCCCGAATGCCAGCTCTGACTTCGCCTCAACGCGCGGCTTTCTTCTTGGCGAAAATACTCCGGGGGGCTCCGCAGGAGCGGGGGCAGCGCCCCCTCCGCCCTCACCCCTCCTCGACCCGCAAGGCGCCTACAAGCCAGGGCGCCTCGGCCAGCGCCGGGGCGACGATGCGCTCGGAGAGAAGCGCGCGCAGACGCGCCGCCACCTC
>NZ_JBFXGV010000071.1:0-8136 GCF_050177655.1 Paenirhodobacter sp. | reverse complement strand
CGTAGGCCTTGAATTCACCGAAGTACTTCGTGATCGCAGCCGTCAGCGTCGTCTTGCCGTGGTCAACGTGGCCGATCGTGCCGATGTTGACGTGCGGTTTCGTCCGTTCAAACTTTGCCTTTGCCATAATGGCCTCCTGTAACCTGTCATCCCGAGGAAACGGGCGCCCGACCGAAGCCGGGCGCCGTCACGCTCAGGCGTATTTCTTCTGGATCTCGTCCGAGATGTTCTGCGGCACGGCGTCGTAATGATCGAAGATCATCGTGAACACCGCGCGGCCCGAGGACATCGACCGCAGCGTGTTGATATAGCCGAACATGTTGGCCAGCGGCACCATCGCGTTGATCACGTTGGCGTTGCCGCGGGTGTCCTGGCCCTGCACCATACCGCGACGGCTGGTGAGGTCACCGATGATGCCGCCGGTGTATTCTTCCGGGGTCACCACTTCGACCTTCATGATCGGCTCGAGCAGCTTGGCGCCGGCCTTCTTCAGGCCTTCGCGCATAGCGGCGCGGGTCGCGATTTCGAAGGCGAGCACCGAGGAGTCGACGTCGTGGAACGCACCGTCGATCAGCGCCACCTTGAAGTCGATCACCGGGAAGCCCGCGAGCGGACCCGAATCCATCACCGACTTGATGCCCTTTTCGACGCCGGGGATGTATTCCTTCGGCACCGCACCACCGACGATCTTCGATTCGAACGAATAGCCTTCGCCCGGTTCGGTCGGGGTGATGACGAGCTTCACGCGCGCGAACTGGCCGGTACCACCGGTCTGCTTCTTGTGCGTGTAGTCGATTTCGGCTTCGCGCGAGATCGTCTCGCGATAGGCCACCTGCGGGGCGCCGATATTCGCCTCGACCTTGAACTCCCGCTTCATGCGGTCGACCAGGATGTCGAGGTGAAGTTCGCCCATGCCCTTCATGATCGTCTGACCCGATTCGAAGTTGGTCTCGACGCGGAAGGACGGATCCTCGGCCGCGAGACGCGCCAGAGCGATACCCATCTTTTCCTGGTCGGCCTTCGACTTCGGCTCGACGGCGATCTCGATCACCGGATCGGGGAAGGTCATGGTTTCCAGAACCACCGGCTTCGACGGATCGCAGAGCGTGTCGCCCGTGGTGGTTTCCTTCAGACCGGCCAGCGCGATGATGTCGCCGGCGAACGCCTCTTCGATCTCTTCGCGGTTGTTCGAGTGCATCATCATCATACGACCGATGCGCTCTTTCTTGCCCTTGGTCGAGTTGAGGATCGAATCACCCTTCTTCATCGTGCCCGAGTAGATGCGCGTGAAGGTCAGCGAGCCGACGAAGGGGTCGTTCATGATCTTGAACGCGAGGCCCGAGAAGGGCTCCTCGTCCGAGGCATGGCGCTCGATGTTGCGGGTTTCGGTCTCGTCGCCCGGGGCGAAGCCGACATAGGCCGGCACGTCGAGCGGACCGGGCAGGAAGTCGATCACCGCGTTCAGGAGCGGCTGGACGCCCTTGTTCTTGAAGGCCGAGCCGGCGAAGACCGGGAAGAAGGCCATCGCGAGCGTGCCCTTGCGGATCAGCGCGCGCAGCGTGTCCTCGTCGGGCTCATTGCCCTCGAGGTAGGCTTCCATCGCGTCGTCGTCCTGCTCGACGGCGAGTTCGACCATCTTGCCGCGCCATTCGTCGGCGAGATCCTTGAGCTCGGCGCGGATCGGCTGACGGACCCAGCTCGCGCCGAGGTCTTCGCCCTTCCAGACCCATTCTTCCATCTTGATCAGGTCGATCTGACCCTCAAGCTGGTCTTCGGCGCCGATCGGAAGGCACACGGGGCACGGGGTGCCGCCGGTGCGATCCTTGATCATCTCGACGCATTTGAAATAGTCCGCGCCGATCTTGTCCATCTTGTTGACGAACACGATCCGCGGAACCTTGTAGCGGTCAGCCTGACGCCACACGGTTTCGGTCTGGGGTTCGACGCCGGCGTTGGCGTCGAGCAGGCAGACCGCACCGTCGAGCACCGCGAGCGAGCGTTCGACTTCGATCGTGAAGTCGACGTGTCCGGGGGTGTCGATGATGTTGAAGCGGAACTTCGTGTCCGAAGTACCCTCGTGGCTCGGGTCTTCCTGGCGCTGCCAGAAAGTGGTCGTTGCCGCCGAGGTGATGGTGATCCCGCGTTCCTGCTCCTGCTCCATCCAGTCCATCGTCGCGGCGCCGTCGTGGACTTCGCCGATCTTGTGGGACTTGCCGGTGTAGTAGAGGATCCGCTCCGTCGTGGTGGTCTTGCCCGCATCGATGTGGGCCATGATCCCGAAGTTGCGGTAGCGGGTCAGCGGATAGGCGCGTGCCATGTCGTGGGCTCCTGTTACCAGCGGTAGTGGCTGAACGCTTTGTTCGCGTCGGCCATCTTGTGGGTGTCTTCCCGCTTCTTCACGGCCGAGCCGCGCGAGTTCACGGCGTCGAGCAGCTCGCCGGCGAGACGCTCTTCCATCGTGTTTTCGTTGCGGTTCTTGGCCGCGGTGATGAGCCAGCGGATCGCCAGCGCCTCACGGCGGGTCGGACGCACTTCGACCGGCACCTGATAGGTCGCACCGCCGACACGACGCGAGCGCACTTCGACCGAAGGCTTCACGTTGTCGAGCGCTTCGTGGAACACTTCCACCGGCGGGCGCTTCAGCTTGCCTTCGACGCGGTCGAGGGCGTTGTAGACGATACGTTCGGCAACAGACTTCTTGCCGTCGATCATCAGGTTGTTCATGAATTTGGTCAGCACGCGATCGCCATATTTGGCGTCGGGCAGCACTTCGCGCTTTTCAGCGGCGTGACGACGAGACATCTCTGGTTCTCCTCCCTACGATCACTTCGGCCGCTTCGCGCCGTATTTCGAACGGCGTTGACGACGATCCTTGACGCCCTGGGTATCCAGAACACCACGCAGAATGTGGTAACGGACACCCGGAAGGTCCTTCACACGACCGCCGCGGATGAGCACGACCGAGTGCTCCTGCAGGTTGTGCTTTTCGCCCGGGATGTAGGAGATGACCTCGAAGCCATTCGTCAGGCGCACCTTGGCGACCTTACGCATAGCGGAGTTCGGTTTCTTCGGCGTCGTGGTATAGACGCGGGTGCAGACGCCGCGCTTTTGCGGGCACTGCTGAAGGTGCTGCGACTTCGAGCGCTGCACCTTGGGCTGCCGCGGTTTGCGGATCAGCTGTTGGATCGTCGGCATTCGGTTCCCCGTTCGCTTTCGGTTGTCAATACTCGCACCCGGACCTGGGTGCGCCACTTCTCGACAGCGTTCCGTACCCATCACGAAACGCCAAACCCGTTCGACCTGCCCGAAGGCTGGCGAACGGTTGATATCCAGAGGATCGGGCTATGGGACCCGGTTTGCGACCACTGAAGACCACTCCCCGAAAGACAGAGTCCGCCCCTCGGATGGCGGCGCTATACGGAGAGTCGGCTCCCTTGTCAACCGCGCCGCCCCGGCACCCGCCCCAACCGCGCAAGCGGACCGGGCAGCCGGCCGGAGAAGACCGCATGCAGCGCCCAGGCGATGGTGAGGGTGATCAGCGCGGCAAAGACCGCGTCGGAGGGGAAATGCCGCCCCGTCACCACCCGCTGCACGATGACGAAGCCCGGAATGAAGAGCCCCGTCACCCGCAGATAGCTGCGCTGCCAGGTCTCGAGCTTCGTCCAGAGCGCGGCGGCGAGCCAGAGCGCGATGCCGAGGGCCACCGCCGCCGAAACCTCGCCCGAGACGAAGGAACAATTATGCGCGCATTGGTCGGTGAACTGCCCGGCGGGGGTGAAGAGCTTCGTGCCGCCGAACTCCTGCACCGTCGCGGGGCGCGCCCGGCCCGAGCTCGATTTCAGCCAGAGGTTCACCACGATCCCCGGCGCGAGCACATAAAGCGCGACGACGAAGCCCCAGACGCGCGCGGGAATGCCCAGCACCGCGCGCCCGGAGATCAGCGCCCGGATCAGCGCGATCACGGCGACGAGCAGAAGCACCAGCGCCGCATCCCAGAGCCGCTGGCGCAGAAACTCCCAAAGCGGGTTGCCCACCACGGTGAACCCCGCCCCCGCGCGCCAGAACAGCCGCGAGATGTCGAGGTCGACCGAGGGCGCCCCGCGAAACAGCGCGATCGCCGCGAGCCAGCCGGCGATCAGCCAGCGCCCGGTCATCTGATAGTCAATCTTCGGCATCCAGGCAGTCCCGCGGCACGAGGTAGGGGGTAATCCCCTTACCCTCCCACGTTCCCGCCCCGTTGAGCAAGCCCGCCGGCGGCATCGGCACCCCGTTGCAGGCCAGCGGACGGTCCCGGATCACGAGGATTTGCCCGGTGTAATCGGCAGGCAGCGGGAAATTCTGCTCATAGTAGCTCATCGCCCGCCCCTTCGGCGCGGGGGCGTAGATCGTCACCCCGGCATCGCGCCCGGTGTAGAAGAGATCGGCGAGAATATCGCGGTTCGAGGCATAGACCGGCACCTCATTCGCCTTTGCCAGCGCGAGGATGCGCGTGCTCAGCTCCGCCCGGCCGAGATAGCGGTGCAGCAGCGGCCGCCCCTTCTGCTCGGGCCAGGGCGCGAGGGTGATCAGCGCGGCGGTGGCGACGACGGCGACCAGATTGGTGACGAAGGCAAGCCAGCGCCCCCAGCGCGGCAGCATCAGCACCGCCAGGATCACGCCCGGGAAATAGGCCGTGATCGCCCAGTTCGCATAGGCCTTGTCGAGCAGCGCCTGCGCCGTCACCACGGCAAGCGGCGGCAGCACGAGCACCGCCAGCGCGCGCTTGTCAGCACTGCGCGGCAGCACGAGCCCCGCGATCAGCGCCAGCATCGTCACCGGGCCGAAGACGCCGAATTGCGCGCCGAGGAAGCCGCCCATCGAGGCCCAGTTCAGCCCCGCGCTCTCGCCCGCGCGCACCCAGCCGACATTGTCCATCGTATGCTCGAGCGTGGCGAAGGAATGGGTCATGTTCCAGACCACGTTCGGCGCGATCACGAGGGCAAAGACCGCGAGCGCCAGCGCCGCATTGCCCCAGCCGATCCGCCGCGAGGGCGCGACGAGCATGGCAAGCAGCATCCCCGCGGGGGCGAAGAGGCCGACATATTTCGCCATCACCGCAAGCCCGGCGCAAAGACCAAGCGCAAAGGCGTCGGGCCAGCGTCGCCCGTCGCCGAGCCGCCAGAAGAACAGGAGCGCCGCAGCGTAGAAGGGCGCCATCACCGTATCGGTCGAGATCATGATCGAGCCGAGCGCGGTGAAGGGCAGCGTGACATAAAGCGCCGCCGCCCAGAAGCCGGCCCGCGCCCCCGCGATCCGCGCGGCGAGCGCGCCGAGGATCAGCGCCGTCGTCCCGTGCAGCACCGATCCCGGCATCCGCACCCAGAACTTCGCATCCGACTGCGCAAGCTCGGTCACCGCCCGGATCAGCCAGCCGATCAGCGGCGGCTTCGAATAATAGCCGAAGTCGAGCCGCTGCCCCCAAAGCCAGTACTGCGTCTCGTCGACGAAAAGATCGGTGCGATCGAAGGCCAGCGCGACGAGCCGCGCCAGCGTCACCGCCCCGACCAGCGCCAGCGCCGGGCCGAGCCAGCCGCGCTCAGAACCCGCGTTTGCGCTTTGCATAGATCAGCCAGAGGTTGCGGGCATAGATGAAGGTGCCGAGCGCCTGCCCGAAGATGAACACCGGGTCGGCGCGGTAAAGCGCATAGGCGAGCAGCATCAGCCCGCCGGCGAGCGAGAAATACCAGAAGGCGACCGGCATCACCGAATCCCGCGCCCGCTCCGACGCGATCCACTGCACGAGGAAGCGCGCGGTGAACATCAGCTGCGCGGCAAAGCCGAAGACGACCCAGAGGAGTTCCGTCAGCGAGCCGACATGCAGCAGTTTCTCCAGCCACTCGGTCATTGCCGCACCTCGGCCACGACCTCGGTCGGGCGCGACTTCTTGCGCCGCCGGATCAGCCAGGCGACGCCGGCGAGATCGGAGATACTGACAAGCCCGCGCTGCAGGTTGGAATAGTGCGACCGCCCGCCACCGCGCGCGCGATGGCTCACGTCGACATGGGCCACGCCCCAGCCCTCGCGCCCGAAAAGCGCGGGCAGATAGCGGTGCATATGGTCGAAATAGGGCAGCCCGAGGAAGATCTCGCGCCGGAACGCCTTCAGCCCGCAACCGGTGTCGCGGGTATCGTCGTTCAGCACCCAGTTGCGGATGCCGTTGCCGAGCTTCGAGGCGAGCTTCTTCGAAAGCGTGTCCTGCCGCCCGACCCGCTGCCCGGCGACGAGGCCGATCGCCTCCGATCCCGGCGCCTCGAGCGGGGCGATCAGCTTCGGCAGCTCCTCGGGCGGGTTCTGGCCGTCGCCGTCGAGCGTGGCGCAGATCGTGCCGCGCGCCGCGCGTACGCCGGAATGCACCGCCGCCGATTGCCCGCCGGAGCGGTCATGGCGAAGCACCCGTAGCTGCGGCGCCCGCGCCCGGCGCGCGGCAAGCACCGCCGCCATGCCATCGTCGGAAGCATCGTCGACCACGATCACCTCGTAATCGCGGCCGGCCAGCGCCGCGTCGATTCCATCGAGCAGCGCCTCGATATTCTCCGCCTCGTTCTTCGCGGGGATCACGATCGAAATATCGGTCATCTGGGGTTTTCTCCGCCGGTTCGGGCAGCCCCTGATAGCGTCAGCCCCGGCAGTTGTAAACGGAGCGCGCAGCGGGCCATGCCGCGGCGCGCCCCGCAGGCGCCGATCAGCCGAATTTCGCGAAGAGCTTCGAATAGGGCACCTTGAGCTTGCCCTGCGCCGCCGCGATCGCCGCCGGATCGCCGCTTTGCGCCGCGGAAACGAAATCGGCGACCGAGGCCTCGAAGCCCGCGACCAGCTCGGCATAGCCCTGCGCCGAGGCCTCGGGCGCCGGATTCGCCGCGATCTCGCCCGCGAGATAGGAGAGCAGCGCCGCATCGCCGATCGCCGTCGGCGCGGCCCGCGCACCAAGTGCGGCATAGTCGCGCGAAAGCACCGCCTCCATCTCGGCGTGATAGGCGTTCATCCGGTCGGAAAAGCCGATCAGCCCGGCGCGCGCATGCAGCCCGGCGATCGCGCCGCGGACCTCTTCGAGCACCTCATGCGCCTGCGGCAGCTTGCCCGCGGCCACCGCCTCCCCCGCCTTCGCCGAAAGCGCGGCAACGGTGTCCAGCGTCGCGCCAAGCTGCGCATCGGCGGCATATTGCGGCGGCGGATCGGCGCGCCATCCGGTCGCGAGCGCGCCCCAGGCGGCATCGAATTTCGCCAGCGCCTGTGCGGTTTCCGCGGCCTTGCCCTGGTTGCTCAGGAACAGCGCCGCGCGATAGGCGCCATAGGCGTCGCGCAGCGTGGTCTCGCCCTCGGCGAAGGTTCCGGCCGCGGCCGGCAGCGCGAGCGCAAGCGCGACGAGCGCGCCGGCGGTGCGGGTGAAAAGCGTCATCCTGTCCTCCTGTCCTGGCCGGCGGCGCCGGCGTTCATTCAGGATACGGAATGTATGGCCCCTTCCGGCGCGGCTGCGACAGGGCGCCGCATGAAAAAGCCCCGCGCGATCGCTCGCGCGGGGCCCTGTCTCAGTCGGGCGACCGGATCAGTCGCGGCTTTCCGGCGTATCGACCGGGCCGAAATCGGCCTCGTCATAGGAGGTGTCGATCGGCGCCGCGAGGGCCGCCGCTTCTTCCGCCTCGGCGCGCCGCGCCTCGATCACCTTGTTGTCGCGCTCCGCCGCGATCTTGCGCACGCGGGTGGTCGCGCCACCCGTGCCCGCCGGGATCAGACGGCCGACGATCACGTTCTCCTTCAGGCCGACGAGCTTGTCGCGCTTGCCCTGGGTCGAGGCCTCGGTGAGCACGCGGGTGGTCTCCTGGAAGGAGGCCGCCGAGATGAAGGAGCGCGTCTGCAGCGAGGCCTTGGTGATGCCGAGCAGCACCGGCTCGCCCGTCGCCGGACGGCCGCCGCGGGCCTCGACCTTCGCGTTCTCTTCCTCGAACTCCGACTTGTCGATGTTCTCGCCCTTGAGCAGCGTGGTGTCACCCGAATCGAGGATCTCGATCTTCTGCTGCATCTGGCGAACGATCACCTCGATGTGCTTGTCGTTGATCTTCACGCCCTGCAGCCGGTAGACGTCCTGCACCTCGTCGATGA
>NZ_JBFXGV010000070.1:0-9198 GCF_050177655.1 Paenirhodobacter sp. | reverse complement strand
GCGCGTCGCCGTCGGCCGGGCGCTGGTGCGCGAACCGGCGGCCTTCCTGCTCGACGAGCCGCTGTCGAACCTCGATGCCAAGATGCGCGTGCATATGCGCACCGAGATCGCCCAGCTCAACCGCCGCCTTGGCGCGACCTTCGTCTATGTGACCCATGATCAGGCCGAGGCGATGACCATGTCGGACCGGATCGCCGTGATGATGGAGGGCGAGATCCTGCAGGTCGGCGCGCCCGAGCTGCTCTATGATCACCCCGCCGATATCCGCGTGGCGCAGTTCATCGGCTCGCCCGCGATCAATATCCTGCCCGCTGAGACCGGCGCGGGCGGGCGGATCCGCGTGGCGGGCGCGGCCGCGGGGCTGCGCGCCACCGGGCGCGCGGTCGAGCATCTGGGCATCCGCCCCGAGGCCCTGACCCCCTGCGACGGGCCGGGCCTCGTGGCCGGGCGGGTGCGGCTGATCGAGAACCTCGGCTCGGACCTCTTCGTGCATCTCGAGGTGGCGGGGATGGAGCGCGCCCTGGTCGCGCGGCTCGCGCCCTCGGCGCGGGCGGCCTTGCGCCCGGGGCATCTGTTGCAGCTGCAGGCCGATCCCGCGCGGATCACCGGCTTCGATGTCGCGGGCAAGGCGGTGCCGGTGGCGGCGCTGGCCCAGGTGCCGGGCCATGTCTGAGGCGATCCTGACCCGGGCCGCCGCCCGCCGCCGCACCGCGCGCCCCGAGCATCTGCAGGCCCGCGCGGGCGCCATTCTCTTCGCCCCCGCGCTGATCCTGATGGCGGCGATCCTGATTGTGCCGGTCGGGGTCGCGGCGGTGCTGTCCTTCACCGATTACACACTCGGGCGACCCGATCTGCGCTGGGTGGGGCTGGAGAATTACGCCGACCTCTTCACCCGGTCGAGCTATCGCAAGATGATCTGGGCGACGGTGCTCTATGTGGTGCTGGTGGTGCCGGCCTCGGTCGCGCTCGGGCTTGGGGCGGCGCTCATGATCCGCGGGGTGCGGCGCGGCCAGTCGTTTTACAAGACGGTCTATTTCCTGCCGGTCATGGCCTCGCTGCTGGCGATGGCGATCGTCTGGGAATTCGCGCTGCATCCGAGCTTGGGCATCGTCAACCGCACGCTGGCGCTTGGCTGCGGCTCGGCGCTCGAGCTCTGGCCCTGGTTCGCGCGCGGCTGCGCCGAGGGCTTCCCGATCTGGCTCGGCGATCGCGACTATGCGCTCGGCACGCTGGCCTTCATCGGCATCTGGCAGAGCTTCGGCTTCAACATGGTGCTCTATCTCGCCGGGCTGACCTCGGTGCCGCGCGATCTTTATGCCGCGGCCGAGATGGACGGCGTCACCCGCGGCTGGGAGCGCTTCCGCCTGATCACCTGGCCGATGCTGGGGCCGACCACCGTTTTCGTCGTTACCATCACCACGATCCGCTCGTTTCAGGTCTTCGACACGGTCGAGGCGCTGACCCACGGCGGCCCGGCGAAATCGACCTATGTCATGATCTACGCGATCTATGAAAAGGGCATCGCGCAGAACCTCGTGGGCCTGGGCGCGGCGATCACCGTCCTTTTCCTCGGCTTCGTGATGCTGATCAGCCTGGCGCAGCGCCGCTTCGTCGAACGCAAGGTGCATTCCCAATGACCCCCCGCTTCTCCCCCCGCCAGACGCTGGCGCATGTCGTGCTGATCCTGGGCGCGGTGATCGTGCTGCTGCCGTTCTATGTGATGCTGAGCACCTCGTTCAAATCGCCCGCCGAGATCGCCGCGGGCACCGGCGGGATCTTTGGCGCGCAGGCGCCGATGGCTGATGCGAGCTGCCTCAACCTTGGCGGCGCCGAGGCCGACTGCCTGACCCGCCCGGTGATCGACAATTACCGCCAGGCCTTCTCCAAGGCGCCGCTCTGGCGCTACCTGCTCAATGGCGTGATCGTCACCGCCTCGATCTTCGCACTGCAGACGCTGATCGCGGTGCCGGCGGCCTATGCGCTGGCCAAGCTGCGCTTCTGGGGGCGCGAGGCGGCCTTTGGCCTTGTGCTCTTCTGCCTCCTGATCCCGGTCCATGCGATCGCCCTGCCGCTCTATGTGCTCCTGGCGAAACTCGGGCTGACCAACAGCTATGCCGCGCTGATCCTGCCCTGGGTCGTCTCGGCCTTCGGCATCTTCCTGATGCGGCAGTTCTTCCTGACCGTGCCCGACGATCTGATCGACGCCGCGCGGATGGATGGCATGGGCGAATTCGCGATCATCTGGCGGGTGATGCTGCCGGTGGCGATCCCCGCGCTGCTGGCCTTCGCGATCTTCTCGGTGGTGGCGCATTGGAACGATTACTTCTGGCCGCGCCTCGTGATCACCGGCGATCGCAGCCTCTTCACCCCGCCCCTGGGCCTGCGCGAGTTCAAGGGCGATCTCGATGGCGATTTCTACGGCCCGATGATGGCGACCGCGATGGTCATCGTCGCGCCCCTCGTCGCGGCCTTCCTGCTCGCGCAACGCCGGTTCATCGACGGTATCACGCTGACCGGCCTGAAATGACCCCTCCCCTGCACACAAGGACCCCTGTCATGAAATCCCTGCTTCCGCTCACCCTTGCAGCGACCCTGCTCGCCACCGGCGCCCAGGCCGTGCAGATCGAGGTGGCCTATGCCTATTCCTCGGTCTTCGATCCGACCATGGAGCAGATCATGGCGGCCTTTTCCAAGGCCCACCCCGAGATCGAGGTCAAATTCCGCGCGACCTATGAGGATTACGAGGATGCGACCAACACGATCCTGCGCGAGGCGGTGGCGAACACGCTGCCCGACGTCTCGTTTCAGGCGCTGAACCGCCAGGCGATCCTGGTCGAGCGCGGCATCGCCAAGCCGCTCGATCCCTATATCGCGGCCGAGCCCGGCTTTGACGCGGCAGGCTATCACAAGGCGATGCTCGATCTGTCGACCTTCGGCGGTCAGGTCTATGGCCTCCCGTTCTCGGTCTCGACCCCGATCGGGTTCTACAACATGGATATCCTGCGCGCCGCCGGCATCGAGACCGTGCCCACGACCTGGGATGAGGTGATTTCCGCCTGCCGCGCGGTCAATGCCAAGGGCGATCACGACGCGCTCTTCTGGCATTGGGACATCTCGGGCAACTGGCTTTTGCAGGCCGCGATGTGGAGCCAGGGCGTGCCGATGATCCAGGACGGCAAGTTCAACATGGACAATCCCGAGGGGCTCAGGGCGCTGGAAACCGCGAAGGCGATCTTCCACGATTGCGCGATGAAGAACATTTCGGGGGGCGATGCCTCCAAGCAGTTCGCCGCGGGCGATCTGGGCATGTTCTTCAGCTCGACCGCCTATGTCGGCTTCGTCGACCGCTCGAAGACCGGCGACTGGGATTTCGTGACCGGCCCCTATCCGGGCATCGGCGGGGCGCCCAAGGCGCTGCCCGCGGGGGGCAATTCGGCGATGCTGACCTCGGGCTCGACCGACCCCGAGGTGCTGCAGGCGGCGTGGGAGTTCATCAAGTTCACCACCTCGGGCGAGGGCGCGGCCGCCGTCGCGCTGACCACCGGATATATCCCGCCGAACAAGGCCGCGAACGATCTCCTGATGGACAGCTTCTATGCGCAGAACCCCAACAAGATGACCGCCGTCACTCAGCTGCCGCTCTTGTCGGAATGGTTCGCCTATCCCGGCGATAACGGGCTGGCCGTGACGCAGGCGATCGAGGACGGGCTCGAGAGCATTCTCGTGGGTGACGCCGATGACATGGAGGCGCTGCGCGACGAGATGATCGCCGAGGTCAACGCGCTGCTACCGCACTAAGACTACCCTGGCGCGGCGGTGCCCCCGCTGCCGCGCCCCCTTGCTAAGGACGCCGCCATGACAGCCACTCTTCGTTTCGCCGTGCTGAGCGATCTGCATTTCGTGCCCGCCGGGCAAAGGATCTACGGCTTCGACCCGCGCGAGAGCCTGCGCCGCGCGCTCGCCTTTCTCGACACCCTGCCGCAAGTCGATTTTCTGGTGATCGTGGGCGATCTGACCGACCGGGCCGAGCGCGCCGCCTATGAGAGCCTGCGCGCCGAACTGGCGGTGCTGCGGATCCCGGTGATCCTGATGCTGGGCAATCACGATGCGCGCGCGCCTTTCCGCGCGGCCTTCCCCGACGCGCCCGATCAGGGCGGCTTCGTTCAGGGGCTGCATGTCTTCGATCAGGCGAGCCTGATCACCCTCGACACGCTCACCGAGGACGAGCCGGGCCATCACGGCCGGCTCTGCCCGGCGCGCCTCGGCTTTCTTGAAGATGCCCTGCGCGCGGCGCCGGCCGACCGGCCGGTTCTGCTGTTTCAGCACCACCCGCCGATGGATCTGGCGATCCCGCCGATGGATGCGATCCGGCTGCGCGATGCCGAGGCCGAGCGGGCCGCCTTTGCCCATGCCGGGCGCCGGCCCGATTATCTCTTCATGGGCCATGTCCATCGCCCGATCTCGGGGCTCTGGCACGGCATCCCGTTTCATATCCAGCGCGCCTTGATGCATCAGGTGCACCACGAATTCGACCAGCCCGGCCGGATCATGGGCGCGATCGAGCCGCCGGATCTGGCCTATGTCAGCGTCGCCGACGGCCAGATCCTGATCCACGACTGTTCCTTTGGCTATGACGGGCCGGTCTTCGATCTGGAAAGCCCCGAGGCCGCCGCCGCGACCCACCCGCAGGAGCTCGGGCGGTTCTGATGCGGCTCGACGATTACGATGCGATCCTGTGCGATCTCGACGGGTGCCTGATTTCGGGCGACCGCGTCCTGCCCGGGGCGCGGGCGCTGCTGGCGCATGCGGGCGAGCGGCTGATCATCCTGAGCAACAATTCCACCGATACCCCGGCCACGCTGGCCGCCCGGCTGGCCGGGATCGGGCTCGACGCGCCGCCGAGCCGGATCGTGCTGGCGGGCACGGCGGCGCTCGATCTGCTCGCGCAAGAGGGCGATGTGCGGCTCTGCCTCTATGGCAGCCCTGCGCTTGGCGATCACGCCCGGGCGCTGGGGCTGACCCTCGAGCGGCAGACGCCCAGCCATGTGCTCCTGACCCGGGACGAGCGGTTTTCCTATCGCGACCTGCAGGCCTGCATCGGCCAGCTGCGCCGCGGTGCGCGTCTTCTGGTGGCGAACCCGGACGAAAGCCACCCCGGCCCCGGAGGCGACCCGGTGCCCGAAACCGGCAGCCTGCTGGCCGCGATCCGCAGCGTCCTGCCGGATCTGGCCTATACAGTGATCGGCAAGCCCGAGCCCGGCCTCTATCGCCAGGCGCTGGCGCGTCTGCCGCATGCGGCGCGCCGCATTCTGGCGATCGGCGACAATCCCGCGACCGATGGCGCCGGGGCGCGCCGGATGGGGCTGGATTGCGCGCTGGTCGGGCCGCGAGCGGAGCGCTATGCTGATCTCGAAGCCTTTCTCGAAGAGGCGGTGATCCGCACGGCCCCCCGCGGATTACTCGCGGCAAGCCAGCATGATCCTCGGAGTTTGGGGTGAGATCGGCGTCCTGAACGCCGTCAGGGGACGCCGTTTTTTCTCCTCCCAGTACCAATGAATTGCAGTCTGGGTTTTGACCATGCTCAGGCCAAGAAATGACAGCCACGAAAATCCTCTGGGGCCAGATCCTCGCCGTCTTCCTGATCGTGCTCGCCACCACCTGGGGCGGAACGCAGTGGGTTGCCTGGCGTCTGGGGTTTCAGGCACAGCTTGGACCGCCATGGTTCGAGCTCCTCGGCATGCCGGTCTATCCCCCGCCGGCCCTCTTCTGGTGGTGGTATTTCTACGATGCCTATGCTCGCGCGATCTTCTGGGAGGGCGGGGCCATCGCGGCCTCGGGCGGTTTCATCTCCATCGCCGTGGCGATCTCGCTCTCGGTGATCCGGGCGCGGGAGGCGGCGGATGTCGACACCTACGGCTCGGCCCGTTGGGCCGAACGAAAGGAGGTTGAGAAGCTGGGGTTGCTCGGGCCCGATGGCGTGGTTCTCGGCAAGCTCGATCAGGATTACCTGCGCCATGACGGGCCGGAGCATGTGTTGTGCTTCGCACCGACACGCTCCGGCAAGGGCGTTGGTCTGGTTGTCCCTTCGCTGCTGACATGGCCGGGATCGGCGATCGTCCATGACATCAAGGGCGAGAACTGGGAGCTGACCGCGGGATTTCGCGCCAGGCACGGCCGCGTCCTGCGGTTCGATCCGACAAGCATGGCCTCCGCTGCCTACAACCCGTTGCTCGAGGTGCGGCGCGGCGAGTGGGAAGTGCGCGACGTTCAGAATGTGGCGGATGTTCTGGTCGATCCCGAAGGCTCGCTCGAAAAGCGCAACCACTGGGAAAAGACCTCGCATTCGCTGCTTGTGGGCGCGATCCTGCATGTACTCTATGCCGAGGCGGACAAGACCTTGGCCGGTGTCGCGGCCTTCCTCTCCGATCCGCGTCGGCCGATTGAGGCCACACTGCAGGCGATGATGACCACCCGCCATCTCGGAGAGGCGGGGCCGCACCCGGTCATCGCCTCGACCGCGCGGGAATTGCTCAACAAGTCGGACAACGAACGCTCCGGCGTGCTTTCGACGGCCATGTCCTTCCTCGGCCTCTATCGCGATCCGGTCGTCGCCCATGTCACGCGGCGCTGTGACTGGCGCATCTCGGACCTGATCTCCGATGCGCGGCCCGCCACGCTTTATCTCGTGGTGCCGCCCTCCGACATCTCGCGCACGAAGCCGCTGATCCGCTTGGTACTGAACCAGATCGGCCGCCGCCTGACGGAAGATCTGCACGCCAAGGACCGCAAGCACCGGGTGCTGATGCTGCTCGACGAATTCCCGGCACTCGGGCGGCTCGATTTCTTCGAAAGCGCCCTGGCCTTCATGGCGGGCTACGGGATCAAGAGCTTCCTGATCTCCCAGTCACTCAACCAGATCGAAAAGGCCTATGGCCCGCACAACGCGATACTCGACAATTGCCACGTTCGGGTGAGCTTCGCCACCAATGACGAGCGCACGGCCAAGCGAGTTTCGGATGCGCTCGGCACGGCGACCGAGATGAAGGCGATGCGCAACTATGCCGGCCACCGGCTTGCGCCGTGGCTTGGTCATCTGATGGTCTCGCGGTCTGAGACCGCGCGCCAGCTTCTGACGCCAGGTGAGATCATGCAGCTGCCTGCGGATGACGAGATCGTCATGGTCGCAGGATCCTCACCGATCCGGGCAAAGAAGGCGCGGTACTATCTCGACCGGCGGTTCCGCGAACGCATCTTGCCGCCGCCCGAAGTGGCCTCGGTGGCGATGCTGACAAAGCCTGATGGCTGGTCCGATCTGCCCTTGCCCGTGGCCGAGATCAAGCCTCAGGCGCAGGCGGGAGCGAGCGATGAAGACGAGGCCAATGCCGGTTTGCGGCGCGAACCTGATCTGCCCGAGCATGTCGAGATCGTTCACGAGAGCGATCCGGCGCCGGCCAAGGAGTTCGAGATGATGCTGGACGACGAGCCGGAGGACGTGGTCCGGCAGCGGCAGGTGCTGCGGCGTCAGATGGGGCAGGTGGCGCGCCAGGCGACGCTCGATCATGACGATGGCATCGCGCTGTGAGGGCCGGGGATGCGTAGCCGCCTGAATGTTTCGCTGCCCGTTGAGATGATCGGGCGCATCAACGACCTTGCGGATCGCAAGCGGATCACGCGCTCCGCCGTCGTGGAGGCTGCGGTCGAAAGCTTCCTGTCGCCTGATCACGCCGATCTCCAGGAAGCGGCGATGACCCGTCGGCTCGACCGGCTGTCCCGCCAGCTTGCGCGGCTGGAACGCGATGAGCATATCACGTCAGAAACCTTGGCGCTCTTTGTGCGCTTCTGGCTCACCGTCACACCGCCGATCCCGCCCGAAGATCAGGCCACCGCGCAGGCCAAGGGGCGTGAGCGCTTCGAGGGATTTGTCGATACGCTTGGGCGGCGTGTGCAGAAGGGAAAGAGCTTTCTGGATGAGTTGCCCGAGGATGTGTCACGGGGTGATCGGAAAGGTTTCGGCAGTGACGAGACGTAGGGTTTGTTTGAACGACCTCTCGCTCGCAATATCTCTGCGACATCCCGTGGACGTGTCGGCTGCCAGTTCGGCCCGGGGAACAGCGATTGGCTGGTGTTGGACTTCAGATGAAATTGACCTTTGCGTCATAAGTTGGCCCAAGCACCACGAACCGAATGTTTGCGTGGAGACCGCGAATGTCCGGTTCGATTGCCCCTCTCGGATGCGCACAGAACGACATCTGAAACTCCAAGAACACACTTTCTGCAGTCGGGTAGATTGCCTTTAGGGCTTACTGCCCATCTGAAGCCTGAACTGCGGAAGAGTATGAAATCCTACGTTAGTGAGCGCTGTCATTCGAACCGGGTGTGGCGAACAGTCAGTTTGAGCCCAATGTGACAGGTGCTGCACGGGACACCAACGGCGGCAGGTCAACGATTGCAAGGCGTTCCTGTCGATACCATCAAGGGATGCTGACTTCCTTTAACGCCTCCGTCAACCTAGCTTCTTCCCTGTGACCTGCCATGGGTCTTTCATCCAGTCGCGACCGGAGCCCGGTTTGTGTTTCCGCCGATCGGAGCAGAACCAGTATAGGTCCAGTTTGCCTGGTTTCGGCTTGACAGGCCCCGCCACGGTGGGGAACATTGCGTAAGATTTGATTTAAGGACAGTTCGGTGGATTTTCTGTTGAGACCAGTTGTCATGAATGCCCGGCGGATTATCCCAGCGCGCCCGTCAGGTCGGGCGTGACGGTGCCCGGTGCAAGCGCGCTCACGGCGCTACCCGACGCAGCGACTTTTGCCTCCACAATGGGACAGGCGGTCTGGCTGATGACGGTCAGCAAGGCCCATCGCGACCTGGCGATCCGCGAGATCGAGGCGCGGGTGACACCAGCGATCGTGCTCCAGCAGTTCAAGCTCTACATGAAGGACAAGCAACCCATCGCCTTCGTAGCGTGGGCTCTTGTATCCGATACCGTCCGTGATCGCCTCGCCGGCGACGGAACGCTTGCTGCCGAAGAGTGGCGCTCGGGCGCCAATGTCGTCATCGTCGATTGCGTTTCGCCCTTCGCCGATCCCGAGGATGTCAAGCGCCAATTCTGGGATGCGGTCGCCAGAAACCAAGGGAACCCCCAATGAAGATCTACTGGCTGACCCGCGATTTCGGCTGCCCGACATCCAGCTATGTCAA
>NZ_JBFXGV010000069.1:0-9881 GCF_050177655.1 Paenirhodobacter sp. | reverse complement strand
GCTTTGCCGACCCGCGTCGGGGCCTTCCGGATCGCCCTGCTGAGCTACAGCCCCCGCGCGGTCGAGCTGACGCCGCTCACCGCGCTGCGCGTGCGCACGGTGTTGCTTGGCGTGCTGCTGGTGGGCAGCTCGGTGCTGCTCGCCTTCCTGATCTCGCAAAGTTTCACCGCACCGCTGCAAAAGATGACGGCGGAGCTGCGCGAGGCCTCGCGCACCGGCGTGCTGCTCTACAACCTCCCGACCGCGCGTCACGACGAGATCGGCGATCTTGCGCGCTCCTTCGAAGCGCTGACGCTGCGGATCGCCACCTCGGAGGCGCGGGCGCAGGCGGTGATCAAGACCGTTGTCGACGGGATCATCACCATCGACGAGAGCGGCACGATCCGCGATTTCAACCCGGCCTGCGAGCGGCTCTTCGGCTATAGCCGCGACGAGGTGGTCGCGCGCAACATCGGCATGCTGATGCCCTCCTCCGACGCGGCGCGGCACGACGCCTATCTCACCCGGTTCCAGCAGAGCAAGGGCGACAGCAAGGTCGTCGGCAAGGGGCGCGACCTGATCGGGCTGCGCAAGGACGGCTCGACCTTCTTCATGGAACTCTCGGTCAGCCGCACCAACATCGGCCGCAGCCGCTATTTCACCGGCATCCTGCGCGACGTCACCGCGCGCAAGGAAATGGAGATCATGAAGAACGAGTTCGTCTCCACGGTGAACCACGAGCTGCGCACCCCGCTGACCACGATCCGCGGCGCGCTCGGCCTGCTGAAGGCGACCTCGGCGCATCTGCTCGACGCGAAATCGAAGCGCCTGCTCGAACTGTCCTACGACGGCTGCGGCCGGCTCGCCCATCTCGTCAACGACATCCTCGACATGGAGAAGATCGAGGCCGGCAAGATGGATTACCGGCTCGAGCGGCTCGAGATCTCCGAACTGGTGCAGGAAATCGTCGACCGCCACACGAGCTATGCGCATCTTCACAACGTGCGCTTCGTGGTGCATCCGGCGCCGGTTCCGCTTTATGCGATCGTCGATCCCAGCCGCTTCAACCAGGCGGTGGTGAACCTGTTGTCGAATGCGGCGAAGTTCTCGCCGCCGGGCTCCGAGGTCACCTTCACCGTGAACGCCGAGGATGGCGATCGGGTGACGCTGCGCGTCACCGACCGTGGCCCCGGAATCCCGCGCGAATTCCGGGACAAGATCTTCGGCAAATTCGCGCAGGCAGACAGTTCGAACACGCGCTCTCAGGGAGGATCCGGGCTCGGGCTGAATATCGCGAAGTCGATCATCGTGGCCTTCGGGGGCGATATCACCTTCACGACCCAGCTCGGCAGGGGGACCACGTTCTGCATTTCGCTGCCTCTCGCCGAGGAAACCACGCTGAAGAGGAGCGCGTGATGAAGGAACCACTGCAGACGATCCTCTATGTCGAGGATGATGCGGATATCGCGGAGGTCACGATCATGACCTTGCAGGAGTTGGGAGGCTTCTGCGTCGTCCACTGCAATTCCGGGCGCATGGCACTCGACCATTTTGCGCGCATCGCGCCGCAACTGGTCCTGATGGACGTGATGATGCCGGAAATGGACGGCCCCGAAACGCTGCGCCGGCTGCGCGCGCATCCGGGCGGAGAGACGGTGCCGGTGATCTTCATGACGGCGCGGGCGCAGATCCACGAGCAATCGGCCTATCGGGCGATGGGGGCGCTGGGGGTGATCGTGAAACCCTTCGACCCGATCATGCTCAGCACGCAGATCACCGACATCTGGGAGCAGCGTGATGCAGCATGATGTGCAATTCCTCGCCAAGCTCGCCGCCGTTCGCGCCCGTTTCCTGAAGAACCTTTCCGAATTTCTGCCGCGCTACGAAGAGCTGCAGGAGATCTTCCGCGCGATCGAGCGTCCTTTGCACCTCGTCGACAGCGCGGGCCCTGCCCAACCCGAAACGCCCCTGCCGATCGACCTGATCCCGCCGCTGCGCGATCATGCCCACAAGATCGCGGGATCGGCGCAGACCTTCGGCTTTCCGTCGCTCTCCGAACTCGCGCGCGATCTCGAACTGGCTCTCGAGCTAAGCCAGGCTCCGCTTGCCGACGAAAAGCTGCACGCCTGTCTCGAACGCTTCCTCTCCGCGGCGCGCGCGCTGATCGTGGAGGCGCAGCGTTCCGGGCAGGTGCCGCCGCTCGACGTCCCGAGTTTCAGCCCCGTCACCCCGATGACACCGGCTCCCTCCGTTCCCCTTTCGCCCGCGACGCAGCAGCGGATCGCCGCCCCTCTCGCCGCCCCTCCCGCGGAACCGGAGCCGGTGGAGAGCTCGCCCGACGAGGCAGAAGATGCGGGCGTGCCGTCGCCGGCACCGCCGCGGATCGCGGCACAGCCGGTGCATGTCCTCGTGGTGGACGACGACGATCTCGTGCGGGACTACCTGCGCTCGGGCCTCGCGACATTGGGCTGGCGGATGAGCGAGGCGACGAGCGGGCTCGACGCCGTGCTCACGCTTTTTGCCTGTTCGGGCGCCCCGCCCGAAGACCGGCCCGATCTGATCCTGATGGATGTGAACATGCCCGAGATGGACGGGTTCTCGGCGCTCGAACGGATCCGCCAGTCCCCGATCTGGAGCGAGATCCCGATCGTTCTGCTGACGCGGCGCGACGACGACGTCTGCCAGATCCGCGGCTTCATGGGCGGTGCCGACGACTACATGACGAAACCCTTCGATCTTGCCAAGATCGCGCAGCGGATCCCGGACCTGATCCACGCCCGGGCGCGGCGCGTGCTCCTTGGCGTCGAGGAGGGCGAACGCCGGCAGATCCTCGCGCAGGAATTGCGCGCCGCGGGACTGATCGTGCGCATCGCGCATTCGACCGAGGACGCCTGGAACGCGATGCAGCAGGAGCCGCCGGCCGCGGCGCTTTTCGATCTCGACCTGCGCGGCGGCGGCGGGCTCTCGCTCATCGCGGGGGCGCGCAACGATCCGAAGATGCGGCGGATGCAGATCGTGATCGCGGTGCCCGACGATTATGCCGAGCTGCGCATCGCCGCGATCGAGGCGGGGGCGGCCGATTGCCTGCCCTATTCCTGCGCGCCGCCCTATGCCGCCTCGCGGATGCGGGTGCTGCTCGGCGCGGCGAAACCCGGATAAGGGGCGGCGGCACCCGCCGCCCCTGCCGGGCCTCAGCCGTGGTGGGTTTCCGAGGAGACCGCCCCCTCGAGCCCGGTCGAGCCATAGAGCCAGTCGACGATGTCGTACCAGTTCTCGGGCGTCTTCGCGCTCATCACCGCGTTGCGCAGTTCGGCATGCGCCCCGGCCGGGTGATAGACATGCTGGCCGATCTCGCGCGATTGCAGCTGCACGCGCGCGGTGCGCAGCCGGCGCAGGTTCTGATAGGTCTCGAGCGCGACATCGGCATCGGCGTAGGTCTCGAGGCAGTGCGACAGCGCCACCGCATCCTCCATCGCCATGCAGGCGCCCTGCGCGAAATATTGCAGCATCGGATGGGCCGCATCGCCCAAGAGCGCCACGCGCCCGTCGACCCAGTTGTGCACCGGATCGCGGTCGCACAGCACCCAGCGCTTCCAGTTCTGGCCGCGGTCGATGATCCCGCGCGCGACCGGGGCGACATGTTCGAAGCCCTTCTTCACCTCCTCATGGGTCACGCTGACCCCGGCCTCGGGGCTCGGCGCGTCATTGTGATAGGTCACGACGAGGTTGAAAAGTTTCCACCCTTTCAACGGGTAATGCACAATATGGCACTTCGGCCCGGCCCAGAGCGTCGCCGCGTTCCAGCGCAGATCCTCGGGCATTTCCTCGGTCGGGATCACCGAGCGATAGGTGGTGTGGCCCGAGACGCGCGGCGCGCCGTCGCCCACCACCTGCTTGCGCACGTTCGACCACAGGCCGTCGGCGCCGATCAGCAGCCGCCCGGTGACCGTCTCGCCATTCGTCAGCGTCGCGGTGACGCTGGTGCCATCCTGGACGTAGCGCGCCACCTCGGAATTCGTACGCAGATCGACCAGCGGATGCTCGCTGCAGGCGCGCAGGAAGACGCCGTGCAGATCGCCGCGGTGGATCACCGCATAGGGGTTGCGGAAGCGGGCGCGGAAGGCGTCGTCGAGCGGGATGCGGGTGATCTCGGTGCCCTGGATCGCATCCATCAGCCGCAGGTTGTCGACATAGACGGCCATCGCGCGCGCCTCGTCGCCCACGCCGAGATAGTCGAAGGCGTGAAAGGCGTTCGGGCCAAGCTGGATGCCCGCGCCGATCTCGCCCAGCTCGGGCGCCTTTTCCAGCACCAGCGAACGGATGCCCTTCTGCGCCAGGCCGATCGCGGTCGCGAGCCCGCCGATACCGCCACCGGCGATCAGGATGGGAAGCTCTTGGGTCATGACAAATCTCCTCCGTTGGCCCGGAAGGCATCCGGGCCGGGTCTTCGATGAACGGGAAAGGAGGGCGCCTCAGAAGGGGCGCACCATCCAGGGCAGGAACACCACCAGCAGGATGACGAGCAGCGTCGCCAGCACATAGGGGATGAGCAGTTTCGAAAGCCGCAGGATCGAGACGTTCGACAATGCGGCCGCGATATAAAGGCCGGTGCCGACCGGCGGCGTGAGCAGCCCGAGGATCAGCGTCAGCGCCATCACCACGCCGAACTGGATCGGGTCGATGTGGTAATTCGCGGTCGCGACCGGCAGGAGGATCGGCGTCAGGATGATCAGCGCCGCGATCCCGTCGAGGAACATGCCCACGGCCGAGAGGAAGATCACGATCAGCACCATGAAGACGATCGGATCATCGGTCAGCGAGACGATGAAATCGGCGACATGCTGCGGCACCTGGTTGAAGGTCAGCACCCAGCCGAAGATCTTCGCCGCGAGGATCAGGAACAGCACCACGGCGGAGTTCGTCACGGTGCGGTCGATGATCTTCGGCAGGCTTTTCAGCGGCAGCTCGCGGAACACCACCGCGCCGAAGATCAGCGCGACGACGATCGCGGCGGCGGCGCTTTCGGTCGGCGTGAAAACGCCAAAGGAGATGCCGCCCACGATCACCGCGGGGATCGCCATCGTGGCGAGACCCGGCAGCGTCGCCTTGATCTTCGAGCCGGTGGGCAGGGTCGAACCGCCCTCGACCGGCTTGTGGTTGCGCGCAGCCTGAAAGAGCGCGAGCCCGAGGATAAGCACGAAAAGCAGGATCCCGGGCAGGATGCCCGCGGTGAACATGTCGGCGATCGAGACCTGCGCGATCACGCCGAAGATGATGAACATCATCGAGGGCGGGATGATCGGGCCAAGAAGACCCGCGGCGGCGGTGAGGCCGGCGGCATAGCCGCGATTGTAGCCGTCCTTCTCCATCTCCGGTACGACGACGCGGCTCATCACCGCCATCTGCGCCGTGGCCGAGCCCATGATCGCGGCAAGCGCGAGGTTCGAGATCAGGTTCACGATCACCAGGTTATGCGGCAGCTTGGTGAGCCAGACCCGCACCGCGATGATGATGCGCCGCGTGAGGCCGCTTTCGTTCATGATCTCGCCCAGAAGCACGAAAAGCGGGATCGCCAGCAGGTCGAAATTCTCGACCGAGCCGAAGGCGATCTGCGGGATCGCCGCCAAGAGCGCGAGCTTGCCCGAGACGGCGAGGAAGACGAGCGTCGCGCCGATCAGCACGAAGGCGACGGGCATGCCCGAAAGCATCAGCGCGAGGAAGGCGAGGCCGGTCATTTCAGATGCTCCTTCAGGGTCACGATCGCCTCGCTCAGATGGCCGAGCGTGTGGATCAGCGCGGTGAAGCAAAAGATCGGGAAGATGGTGAAGAAGGGCGCCTTCGCCCAGCCGGTGGTGATGATCTGCTCGAAGGCGACGGCGGGCGAGCGCACCCAGATCACGCCCTGCCGCAAGAGCAGCGCGAGCATCGCGGCGATCAGCGCCCAGACGAGCACCTCGAGCGCGCGCCGCGCGGTGCCGGGCAGCGCCTCGCTGACCAGCGTGACGCCGATCTGCGCCTTGTCGCGGATCGAGATCGACACCGCGACAAGGGTCAGCCAGACGAGCAGGATCGCCGCCAGCTCCTCGGCATAGACGAGCGGACGCCCGGCGACGTAGCGCATCGCCACGTTCACCACGATCAGCCCGACGAAGCCGAGGACAAGGGCCCGGCTGGCCCAGCGTTCCAGCCGGACCAGCCCCCCCGAAAGGGTGGGGAAGAAGTTCACTTCGTCTGCTCCGCGACTTCCTGCTGGAACTGGGCAATCAGCGGATAGGCGGCAAAGCTCGCCTGCACCGCGTCATTCGCCGCGGCGAAGGCTTCCTTGCCGTTGTCGAGCGTCTTCACCGTGATCTGCGCCTCGAGCGTGGCGAGATTGGCCTTTTCCGCCTCGATCTGCTGCGCGGAGCCCCAGGCGAGCGCCTCTTCGGCGACCTGCGTGAAGGCGGTCTGTTCCTCGGGGGTGAGGCTGTCCCAGGTCATCGTCGAGACCATCATCACCGAGGGGAAGGGCATGTGGTTGGTGATCGTCAGCCCCTTCGCCACCTCGTTGTACTTGTTGCCGACGAGCGCATCGAGGTCGATGTCGATGCCGTCGAGCAACCCGGTCTGCAGCGCCTGATAGACCTCGGTGAGATTCACCGGCGTCGGCACCGCGCCGATCGCGCCCCACCAGGTCTTCATCGCCGGGAAGGGCACGATGCGGATCTTCTTGTTCTTCAGCTCCTCGGGCGAGGTGACCGGAGTGTCCTTCATCAGGATGTGGCGCATGCCGGCGAAAGTGTAGCCGATACCATGCAGACCGGCGGCGTCGAGCTCCTTCAGCATCTCGCCCGCGGCTGGGGTGTCGGCGGCCTTGATCGCCCCGGAGACGTCGGCGAAGAGATAGGGCGTGAACCAGCCCTGCATCGAGGGGGCTCGCAGCGAGGTGATCGCCGCGGTCATCAGGCCGGCATCGAGCAGCCCCGTCGACATCTGCTGGAACATCTCCTGTTCCGAACCGAGCTGACCCGCCGGGAAGACGGAGAGCGTGAGCTCGCCCCCGGTCGCCTCGGGCAGTTTCTCGGCCATGCGGTTCGCGACCTTGGTCCAGACGTGGCTCGGCGGCGTGATCACGCCCATGCGCAGTTCGCGCGCCTCGGCCATCCCCATCGCGGTGGTGGCGAAAAGCACCGCGATCAGTGCGGTCTTCATCGGTTTGGCGAATGTCATGGCGTATCCTCCCTGCATGACGTCTCCCTGAAACTCGGTCGGCCCTCCCTCAGGCCTCCCAATCCGGCTGGTTCTTCGGTGCGGCGGCGGCGAAGGCCGGCAGCGCCTCGCAGGCGGCGGCCACCGCGCGGACCCGCGGCATCGCCTCGAGCGAGACCCCGAAGCGGCTGGCCGAAAACACCTGCGGAATCAGGCAGATATCGGCGAGCGTCGGCATTTCCCCGAAGCAATAGGTGGTGGCGGGGCGCTTCGCGAGCAGCGCCTCGCAGGCGGCAAGCCCGTCGGTGATCCAGCGCCCGCACCAGGCGTCGCAGGCCGCCTGATCCGCGCCGAAGGTGCCCTTGAGATAGTCGAGCACGCGCAGGTTCTGCAGCGGATGCACGTCGCAGGCGATCACCTGCGCGAAGGCCCGGACCTCGGCGCGCAGATTGGCGTCCGCGGGCAGAAGCTTCGGCCCCGGCTGCGTCTCGTCGAGCCATTCGATGATCGCGAGCGACTGGGTGAGGGTGAACTCCCCCTCCTCCAGCGTGGGCACCAGCGCCTGCGGATTGAGCGCGCGATATTCGGGCGTCTTCTGCTCACCGCCCCCCCGGCGCAGATGCACCGAGGTGAAATCGTAGCCGATCCCCTTCAGATTGAAGGCGATGCGGCAGCGATAGGCGCTCGAGGAGCGGAAATATCCGTGAAAGCGGATCATTCCGCCGCCCCGATGGTGAGGCTGATCGGCGCGAGCCCGTCGATCCCGCCGGTGATCACGTCGCCCGCGACCACCGCGCCGACACCCGCGGGCGTGCCGGTCATGATCAGATCGCCCGGCGCGAGATGGTAGTAATGCGACAGATGCGAGACGATCTCCTCGACCTTCCAGATCAGATCGTCGAGCTTCGCCTCCTGGCGCAGCTCGCCATTCACCTCGAGGTGGATGCGCTGCGGCCCGATCGCGGCGAAATCGGCGGCCTTGCAGATCGGCGCGAAGACGGCCGACTGCTCGACGTCCTTGCCGAGATCCCAGGGCCGCTGCGTCGCGCGCGCCTTGAGCTGCAGATCCCGCCGGGTCATGTCGAGCCCGCAGGCATAGCCATAGATCGCCTGCGCCGCCGCGGCCTTGTCGGCCTTGAACACCGGCGCGCCGATCGCGATCACCAGCTCCATCTCGTAGTGAAAATTCTCGGTCCCCGGCGGATAGGCCACGGTCGCGCCGGTCGGCGTGGTGGTGAGCGCCGATTTGGTGAAATAGAACGGCGCCTCACGGTCGACGGCGACGCCCATCTCGGCGGCATGGGCGGCATAGTTGCGGCCCACGCAGAAGATGCGGTGCACCGGATAGGCGGCGGTTTCGCCCTGCACGGGAACGGTGGGCCAGGCGGGCGAAGGGAAGAGATTGGTCATGCGTCGTTTCCTTGGTTCGTTCAGGGGGGCGCGTCAGTTCGCGCGCAATTCGGGGGGCAGGTCGCGCATCCGCGCGCCATTGCCGAGATCGAGCGCCGCCTGCCAGAGCAGCCGCGCGCGTTCCATCGCGCCCGCGCTCAGCGGCCGCATCCGGCCCTGCGCATCGGGGCCCTGCGCGGCCCAGCCGGGGCCGGGCAGATCGCGCCAGACCACGTCGAGATGCACCGCGGCATGGTCGAAGAGATGGCGCAGCGCACGCGGCGGCAGCGTCGCACCGAGGTCGAGATCCTCGAGCTCGGCCCAGTCGCCCGCCTGCATCGGCGGCACCGGATCGCCCGCCGTCACGGCCTCCACCTGGCGCGCGAGCGCGCGGGCCTGATAGGCGACGGCACAGATCACATGCGCCCGGCTCTGCCCCGGAAGCTTCGAGGGCCGATACAGATCCGCATCGCTCAACTCGTTGAGCTTGCGCGCGAAATAGGCGGTTCCGGAACGCGCGAGGGCCAGCGCCGCGGCCGGGGCCTCGGGGGCGTCGTAACGCGCCCCCTGCCCTTGCCGCGCGCGCAGCTCGGCGCGCGCCTGATCGAGCGTGCTCATGCCTCGGCTTCGACCAGGGTGCGGTCGAAATGCAGCCGCTCCATGATCGGCGCGTCGGAAAAGCGGAACAGGTCGAACTGGGTCTCGGCCTGCAGCGACCACGGGATCCAGGACGGGATCACGAAGATGTCGCCCTTCTCGACCTGGTGGGTCACGCCGCCCATGACGATCGCGCCGCGCCCCTCGAAGACCTGGAACACGGTCGAGCCGACCTCGCGCCGGATCGGCGTTTCGGTGCCCGCGCGCAGGCGGTGGAACTCGGCCCGGATCGTCGGCATCACGTCGCCGCCGGTCGTCGGGTTGATGTAGCGCACCGCGGCATGGCCCTGTTCGACGGTGGCGGGATGGCCCTCCTCCTCAAGCAGAAGCTGCTGCGTCAGCGCGGCATCGGTATATTCCCAGCGATAGGCGCCGATCGGCGAGGAGACGGTGTTTTGCAGCTGCGAAAGCGGGCGCAGCCCCGGATGGCACCAGAGCCGCTCGCCGCGCGAATAGTTCGGCGTGGCGTAATCGGTGACGCGATCGGAGCCGAACTCGAAGAAGCCGACGTCGTTCTGGAACGAGAACGGGATGTCGAGCCCGTCGATCCAGGCCATCGGCGCGTCGGTCTCGTTGTGGTGGCCGTGGAAATTCCAGCCCGGGGTGAGCAGGAAGTCGCCGCGCGACATCCGCACCGGATCGCCGTGCACCACCGTCCAGACGCCCTC